>CAYIHC010000010.1:0-12924 GCA_964363105.1 Candidatus Woesearchaeota archaeon
TAAAGTTACGGCTTATTCTTTTTACCTGTCTATTGTCAGGATATATTCTATATTTGTAGGTTAAAACCATTCTTATAATACGCTTTACAAATACTTAAACTTTGTTTTGCACTGTTTAGTAGCCTCTTAGTTTTTACAATTTTTTTGTAAAAATTACAAAAAAGCCGAAATATTTCCGGAAATTTTATGCAAAATTCATCTATTTGCTAAAGCAAACAGTTTTCTTTTGCTGACCATAAATACCACATCAATTATTGAGAAATACCATTTTTCCTCAGTTTGAACCCATTGTGTCCTTACTTTTTTGTTTTCAAACAGCTTAATTGAATGATTTTGTTTCATTTTGTGTTAACCTTGTTATTGTTCTTTAATTGCAGCCCTATCATTTAAATCTTTACAATGTTAAACTAAAATAAACAATTACTATCTCTAAAATTGAAAGTGTTGTTGAAATATCTGTTCTTTTGTAATAAATGCTAATTGAAATTGCGATTAGATTTACTAATGCTATCATAAACAATAACCCTTGTATAAAGTTCATTTTAACCACCTCGACAAAAATGTTAAGATAAAACCAATTAAGGCAACTATACTGCCCCCCAACCATTGCAGAGTTGTGTTGCCAAAAGATGATATTCCTATCCCCCACAAGATAAAACCAATGCCCCCTAGAACAATTACTATTATTGCAATTAAATCATTTGGTCTTAATTCTATCATTTCTTTTTTTGCCATTAACCTCTCTTTGTTTTTTGTGTTTTTATAGTTTACTATAACCTGTATGAACTGTTTAATATAATGCTATGGTAAATTTTTGTAGATTCTACTAAAAAAATTGTAAATTTTAATGAAACATTTAGAATTGATTTATAAAGCACACTTTAATTTTTGAAAGATTTCTAGAAATCTTGTTAGATATTACAACTAAATCTTTATAAATTCAACATGATTTTGATGAAACAAAAGAACCTTTGACAAAAGAATAAAAGTTCACCTCACTTTAACAGCATATTCCCCTTTAACATTTATACCTACTTTTTTTGCTACTTCGCTTTTATTTGCGTCCTGTATAAAGACTCTTCCTTTCCAACTTTCTGTGAACTGTGTGCCCTTACATAAAGGACATTCACTTTCTTTTACAAAGATTCTGCATGATTTACATACTTTTCTCATTTTTCTTTTCTTTCTCCTTAACTTTAACTTCTACTTCTTTTTTTTCATTTTCTAACCATTCTTCTTTACCAAGAACAGGCTGACGCATTGTTAAACCAATCTTTGGATTAGTAACATCCTTGTAGCTTACAGCAATTATCCTAGCTTTACAAATATCTCCAACCTTCAGAGTTCTTTTTGTTTCTTTTCCTGTTAAGATATTACTTTTAGAGAAACTTACAAAATCATCCATTGCCTGAGAAACGTGAATCATTCCATCTATAGGCCCAATATTCATAAAACAACCAAAATCCGTTATTTCTGTTATTTTTCCTGAGACTAATTCCTGCATTTCAGGTTTAAAAACAAGCATTTTAAATGCAGTATCATAGTAAGGAGCACCATCACCTGGAATGATAATACCTTCACCAACTTTGATTATTTCTGTTACAGCTATTGCTATCCCAATCTCTGGAGAAACAAAGTTCTCAAACTGTGATTTTAACCTTTCCAAAATAGCCTGTTGAGTATCAACCTTGAATAATTCAGGTGGAACTCTTATGTGACTTTTTACTTCTACTTCATAAAACATTTTATAACACCTTAAATTAGCTGTTTAAAAAGGTTTTTAAAGATTTGGTTTTCCTATATATCTGCTTTTATTCAATAGGCTAATTGTTTTAATGCCTTTTTTCTTAAGCCTTCTTTTTAATTCCCTGTCATTTGTGGCAACTATATAACCATCTAAACTAGCTATTTCATCGTCTACGTGTTTTACTATAGAAGGTAGTATTTTAAGGTCTTTTAACATCTTTAAACTTAGATTTTTTAATCTCTTTTTCTCTAATTCCTTTAAAGTGTTGTCGATAATAAATAATTCAAATGGTTCTAGTAAAAGGTCTTTTAATTTGTCTTCTATGTCAATCTTATATTTTATTGATTCTATGATGAAACTTGTGTCTAATAGGATTTTTAACATAGTTTAATGGCGTGAATTGGGTTTATAAAATGCGTTTAGAAAAATAGAAAGCTTTATAAATAAATAGTGTGTATTAATGTGTATAAATGTTAAGCAAAAATGATGTTGTGGAAGTGAATAAGCTCTTTGATAGAGGGAAGATTGTTAATGGAGGAAGCTTGGATTTTGCTGTTTCCTCAACCAAGAAAAGCAAAGATTGGATAACACAGCTGGCTTATTTTTTAAGAGCTATTGTTGTCGATCATGTATTTGAAGAAGGCAATAAACGAACCGCAGCAGCATTATTCATTGTATACTGTGAAGCAAACAAAAAGGCATATGATATTTACAAAATTGATCTAATAATAAGGGATTTAATTCAAAAAAATGTTTCAGATATAATCAAGATAAGGAGAATGATTAAAAATGCAACAGTCTAAATTTGTTGAAATAGCAAAGGACTCAGTAAAAAAACACCCAGAGATGTTTGAAGCTCTTTTAGAGTATGAAAGAACAGGCAAGTTACCTAAGCCTAATCCCAAAGAAAGAGCAAACTTTACAATAGATGCAAAATTATTAAGACAATATCGTGCTTATTGTAGGGCCAAGGGATATAAGATGAGTGCGAGAATTGAGAAGTTTATTGAAGGAGAAATTAAAAATTAAATTTTTCTATTTTGCCTTTATAGACCGTATAAATGTGTTTAAATGGGGAAAAGTATTTAAAGAAGAGTGTATCTTTATGTTAAAACTGAAGCAAATTTTAATGAAAATTTTCAGTAAAAAACAAATAAATTAGTAAGAAAACTAAAATGACAGAAGAAAACAACAATCAGAATAATAATGGGTATGGTGCGGAAAATATACGTGTTTTGAAGGGTGTAGAAGGAGTAAGACAACGTCCTGCTATGTATATAGGAGACACTAGCAAAAGAGGTTTTCATCATATAATCTGGGAAGTTACTGATAACAGTTTGGACGAACATTTAGCTGGTTTTTGTAAAAACATTAAAGTTACGATACATAACGATAATTCAATAACTGTTGAAGATGATGGAAGAGGTATTCCTGTTGATATCCACCCAATAGAAAAAAGACCAGCTGTTGAGGTTGTTTTAACTACATTGCATGCAGGTGGAAAATTTGATAAGAAAACTTATTTAGTATCTGGGGGATTGCATGGTGTTGGGGTGACTGCAACAAATGCTTTATCTGAATTTTTAGAGGTTGAAATAAAGAGAGATAGTAAACTGTATAAACAAAGGTATGAGAAGGGAATTCCTGTTACACCTTTGACAATAATTAATGATAATATTTTAGGGACAGGAACAAAAATTACATTTAAAGCAGATTCAAGTATATTTTCTGAGTCTGTTATTGATTATGATTTAGTTAAAAAAAGATTAAAAGAATTGGCTTATTTAAACAAAGGATTAACAATAGAATTAATAGATGAAAGAACGAATAAGGAAAATAAGTTTGTTTTTGAAGGCGGAATTAAAGAGTTTGTTGAAGATTTAAACAATGGCAAAAATGTATTAAACAAAAAGATTATTTATATTTTAAAAAAATCTGAAAATTTTATAGTTGAATTAGCTTTGCAATACAATGATACTTATGCAGAACATTTATTGAGCTTTGTTAATAATATTAATACGATAGAAGGGGGAACACATGTAATTGGATTTTACACTGCTTTAACAAGAGCAATGAATGAGTATGTAAAAAAGTTCGAAAAGGATTTAAAGTTAGATGGAGAAGATGTAAGAGAGGGATTAACTGTTGTGTTGTCTTTAAAAGTTCCTGAACCACAGTTTGAAGGACAGACAAAAACAAAATTAGGTAATTCTGAAATCAAAGGTTTGGTTAGTTCTATGGTTTATGAGAGTTTGAATGATTTTTTTAAAGAGAATCCAACTGAAGCTAAGTTAATTGTGTCTAAGTGTATTGAAAGTTTTAAAGCAAGAGAAGCTGCGAGAAAAGCTAGAGAATTAGTAAGAAGAAAAAGTGCTTTAAGTGGTGGTGGATTGCCTGGAAAATTAGCTGATTGTCAGGAGAAAGATCCTTCAAAAGCTGAAATTTTCATTGTGGAAGGAGATAGCGCTGGGGGTTCTTGTAAAATGGCTCGTAAAAGAGAATTTCAGGCTGTTTTACCATTGAGAGGGAAGATATTAAATGTTGAGAAAACAAGAATTGATAAAGTATTTAAGAACAATGAAATTATAAGTTTAATTTCTGCTTTGGGTTGTAATGTTAAAGAAGATATTGATTTAAATAAACTAAGATATCATAAGATTATAATTATGGCTGATGCTGATTTCGATGGAAATCATATTTCCTGTTTAGTTTTGACATTTTTCTATAGATTTATGAGACCATTAATCGAAAAAGGTTATATCTATTTGGCGGTTACTCCTTTGTATAAAATAAAAAAAGGAACGCAGAATCATTAATGCTACAATGAAAAAGAATTAGAAGAAACTTTAAATAAGATTGGAAAAGAAAATTCAGTAATTACAAGATTTAAAGGTTTGGGAGAAATGAATCCTGAACAATTAGAAGAAACTGCTGTAAGTCCTGAGACGAGAAAATTAAAGCAAGTTACAATACAAGATACTGAGGCTGCTAACGAGATGTTTACTATTTTAATGGGTGAAGAGGTGTTACAAAGGAGAGAATTTATTTTTAGTCATGCTAAAGAAGCGGAGTTGGATATTTAAAATGGCAGAAGAAATCCAGATAAAATTAATTGAAGATGAAGTAAAGAAAAGATATATAGATTATTCTATGTCAGTTATAACTGGAAGGGCTTTGCCTGATGCAAGAGATGGATTAAAACCTGTTCAGAGAAGAATTCTTTATTCAATGTGGAAAAGTAATACTTTATCTAACAAACCTTATGTTAAAAGCGCAAGAATTGTTGGTAACTGTATGGGGCGTTATCACCCTCATGGTGATGCTGCAATTTATGATACAATGGTAAGAATGGCTCAAAACTTTAGTTTAAGATTTCCGTTGATTGACGGACAAGGAAATTGGGGTTCAATCGATGGCGATCCCGCAGCTGCCCAAAGATACAGTGAGGCAAGATTAACAAAATTGTCAGAAGAATTATTAGTTGATTTAGATAAAGACACTGTGGATTTTGTTCCTAATTTTGATGGGTCTACAAAAGAACCTTTAGTATTGCCTGCCAAGTTTCCAAATTTATTAGTCAATGGTGTTACTGGGATTGCTGTTGGAATGGCAACTAATATGCCGCCGCATAATTTAAGAGAAGTAATAGATGCAACTTTACATTTAATTGATAATAGAGAATGTAATGTAAGTGATTTAATGCAGTTTATCAAAGGCCCTGATTTTCCAACTGGTGCTTTAATTATAAACTCTAATGGGATAAAAGAAGCTTATGAGACTGGAAGGGGGAAATTTCAAGTTAAAGCGAAGGCAAAAATAGAAGAAAGAAAGATTATTGTAACTGAAATTCCATATATGGTAAATAAATCTCTTTTATTGGAGAATATTGCTAATTTAGTAAGAGATGGGAGGATTGAAGATGTCTCGGATATAAGAGATGAAAGTGACAAAAGGGGGATAAGAATTGTATTTGAATTAAAAAGAGATGCAAATCCAGATGTTGTTTTAAATAAACTGTATAAATATTCCCAATTGAAAGTTACTTTTGGCGTTATATCGATAGCATTAATCAATAATGAACCTAAGGTTTTGAATTTAAAAGAGTTAATAAAAAATTTTGTAGAGCATAGGAAAATAGTTGTTACAAGAAGAACTCAGTTTGATTTGAAAAAGGCTGAAGAAAGAGCGCACATTTTGTCAGGTTTAAAGATAGCGTTACAAAATATTGACAATGTGGTTGCTTTAATCAAGAGAAGTGAAAGCCCTGAAATGGCAAGAAATAGTTTAATTGAGATTTATAATTTGAGTGAGATACAGGCTAATGCTATATTGGAAATGAAATTACAAAGATTAACAAGTTTAGAACAGAATAAAATAAATGAAGAATTTAATGAATTGATTAAATTAATTTCTGATTTAAAAATAATATTGAGTGATGAAACTAAGATATATGATATAATTAAAAATGAATTAAAGGATATTAGGGACAAATATGGGGATGAGAGGAGAACTTTATTTAGTGATGATAGTGAAGTGAAAGAGGAAGAACTGGTTAAAGAAGAGGATGTTGTAGTATTAATGACTAATTTAGGATACATAAAAAGAATGCCAATTGAAATTTATAAACAACAGAAAAGAGGGGGGAGAGGTGTAACTGTATCTAATGTCAAAGATGAGGATGTAACTGAACAGATTTTAACAACTTCTACACATAATACTTTGCTAATGTTCAGCAATTTAGGAAAGGTTTACTGGTTGAAAGCTTATGATGTTCCTGAATCGAGTAGATATACACGAGGGGATAATATCAAAAACATATTAAAATTAAGCGAGAATGAAAAGATAAATACTATATTACCGATAAAAGAATTTGATGACAAGCATTATTTAATCATGATCACCAAGAAAGGAGTATTTAAGAAGATTAAATTGGATGAATTTTCAAGACCGAGAACTACTGGAATAATTGCAATAAATCTAAGTGAAAACGATGAATTAGTGCAGGTAAGATTAACGCCCGGAAATTTAACTTTAATCATAGGGACAAAAAATGGAAATGCTGTGAGATTTAATGAAACTAATATAAGATCAATGGGGAGAAATGCTTCTGGTTTAAGAGGAATAAAATTAAATAATGATGAGGTTGTTGGAATGGAGGTTTCTATTGATGAGGGTTATTTGTTAACTGTAACTGAAAAGGGATATGGAAAGAGAACTTCGATTCCTGAATATAGATTAACTAATCGTGGTGGTTCGGGTGTTATTAATATAAATGTAACTGATAAGACTGGTAAAGTAGTTGGAATTAAAACTGTAAAAGATGGTGATGAGATTTTATTATTAAGTGAGAAGGGAATTGCTATAAGAGTTCCTGTTAATGAGATAAGTGTAATTGGAAGAAACACTCAAGGAGTAAGAGTAATGAGGTTAGACGATGGCGATAAGGTAAGTTTAATTACTAGAATAGTTAAGAATGATTAAACTGCTAAAGGCTTTAACCTTTAGCTTCTGTTATTTTAGATTTTATAATAGTAATATTCAGTGTTTTTCTTTCGTAAATATTATAAAGGTTTGGGATTTTGAACTATGATGGACAACGGTCTTGTTTCATTACTTATATCCGAAGATGATGGAGCCTGGGAAAGTTTTTATAGAGAAAACGAGAGGGGTATTGCAGCCTATTTTTTTAAAAGAGGTATACCTGACCAACATATACTCGACCTTACTCAAGAAACATTTATAGGAGCATTTCAGTCAATATCATCCTTACGAAAACCAGAGTCATTAACAAGTTGGTTGTATGGAATCGCCCGTCATATCTTTATACATTATCTTCAGAAAAAATATAGGCAAATTAAGCCTTTAGAACCATTAGCGCCTTTGAGTGATCCATCACTCATGGAAAAGCTTTCTTTAAGAGAGATTGAAGTCATCAAATACCGTTTAGTTGAGGGTATTTCATTTATAGAAATTAGTAAAATCTTAGGAACAGCTGACAGCACAGTAAGAGTTACTTTTATGAGGGCAAAGAACAAACTCAGATATATAGAATGATAAAAATTAATCTATTTTTAGTGCTTTTAATATCTTGTCAAGTTTTGCATTTATTTGATCTAAATCTTCTTTAGATTGATTTGAACTTCTTGAACTAAAATTGTCTGTTTTTTTGAAGCAATTGTTACAGTAAACTGGTTTTCCTTCTGTTGGTCTAAAAGGAACTTCGCAGCTTTCGCCACATTTATCACAGATTACAGTATGCATCTGCCTATCCAAGCTTGGTCTTCTATCATCACTTCTGTTTCTTCTAGGCCTGTCAGAACCACCTCTACCAAAACCTTCATAATTTCCTCTGCTTGGTCTTCTAGAACTATCTCTTCCAAAAGATCTACTTCCTCCAAATTTCCTTTCTCGTTTAAATTCTCCCATCCTTATTTTGTAGTGATATGCCTTAATTTATAAGCTTATGCTTCAATCGTAATAGTTCAGCTTTCTGAAGTTAGAATTTTGTTATTAATGTTTATAAAGCGATATCTATTAAGAGTATTATGATTAAAATACTAACAATAGGTAAAATAAAGGATAAGAACATTAATTTGATGGTTCAAGAGTTTATTAAAAGAGTCAATAGATTTTATACTGTAGAATTAATTGAATTAAAAGAAGAAACAATTTTAAAACAATTAGAAAAGGGAGATTCTTATATTGTTGTATGTGATGAAAATGGAACTCAATTAAGTTCTTTAGACTTCTCAAAGTTTATTAAAGACAAAATAAACAATAAAAATCTTATATTTGTTATTGGCGATGAAAATGGTTTAAGCAAAGATATTAAAAATAAAGCTAATTTTAAACTATCTTTCAGTAAAATGACTTTTTTGCATGATATGTTTAAATTGATATTAATAGAGCAGACTTACAGGGCTTTTACTATTCTTAAAGGAATGAAATACCATAAATAGGCTTAAAAACATATTATTGCATGCTTTGGCGATGGAAGGAACAAGAAAGGATATTGGGGATAGTATTTTGTTTTTTCTTTCAAAAGGCGTTCCAATAGACGAGATTATAGAGGGACTGGTAGATCGTTTGTGTGATAAGGCAGTTCAGTCTGATGTTGAATGGCAAGATGCTGTGGATGAGTTAAGTGATTTGTTTTTTAAGGGGTTAAAATCGCAGGGGGATAGAAGTAAAGCCGGAAGAAGCATTTTTTGGCTGTGCGAGCTTACGGCTAACTATTTTATGGATGTTAAAAATGGCGGATATTATAAAACTATTTATGATTTTTTAGCAAAGAAGTATCCTAAGCCAGATATAGCTGCACAAAAATTGCATAATGGAAGGTAGAAATATTTATATATAACCTTGGAAGTTATCTGAAAAAAAGTTTTATAAATAAAAGCGAGGTAGAAAAAATGATAAACGAAGAAAACATGAAAATTAGTTATGAAGAAGAGTATGATGAAGACACTGATGATTTTGATGATGAAGATGATGAAGATGATGAATAAGCCCCCAAGATAATGTGATATTGAGTGCTACATGGGAAGATATGAGTAGAGAGCGAGGCTTATGATTTTAACTTTTTTTATTTTTAATTTTTTTCTGCTAAATTTTTAAGATCTATTAATCTTTGTGCTGCTTTAATAGGGTCTTTTTCGAAAGCAACGACACCATTTTTATGGCCTAACATTACAAAAGCTCCAAGGTTCATTACATTCGTCTCTTTAAACAACCTTCTTACTTCAGCGCACATTTCTGGTGTGCCATATAGCACATTCTCTTTTGTAGAAGGTAGACCTAATCTTTTATAACTCATCCAAATAGATCTATCATGACCATGCGCAACAGCATTTATGTCAAATACCTCAGCTAACACATCAAATGGTGCCTCTGAGGGTGGAATCTGTTGGGTTGATTCCATTAAAACGGCTGCAAGAGTTGGAACCTCAGATGACCCACTTTGTTGACCAACTCTTAGAGCATAATTTCCTTTTGGGCTATAATGTAGAATAACCACATAGTCTTCGGGAGTTAAATCCTTTTTATCCCCTGTTTGAGATGCTGTAACAAAAAAACCGTTTTGGAATCCATGTGTGGCTGTATACTCCAGGTGATATTCTTTGAAAAACTTACCCCAAACAAAATGAATAATATAGTTTCTTAATTCTTCTGGTATGCGCATACAAATATTCCCATGAGCTGGTTGACCATTAATTCTGCCAATTAATCCTTCCCCAAATAACATATCTCGTGCCGTGTCTATCTGAGATATTGTTGCTTTGTGTAGTTGGACGATAGTTTCGGATATCGGATTTATGCTAAAATCCCCTAGTGGGATTTCTCGATACTTAACAACTTTTGACATAAAACAATCTGAAAAATTTTAATTTATAAGCATTTGTGTATTGCATTAACTATTTTTATTAACAACAATCCTGTAGAAGCTAACAAAGGCGATTATCAATAGAATTGAGCCAATAATAACGTGAGAATTATGCTCTAAGCCAAATGTTAAGTTATAGGATCTTAATGTGTTATTTGGGATAAAATGAAAGATGCTGCCAAAAATTAAGGTTATAATCCCTACTACTATTTCTTTTTTAGTCATTTTGTTCCCCCAAAGGATTCTATGAAATAAAAAACAAGATTAACCATAACAAAAGAATAAATAAGATATAACAACCCAAGATTAAGATTCTTTAAGAATATAAAGCCTAAAACTGCTGATATTAGCCCTGCAATAATGCCTTTAAATTTTTTTCTGTAAAAAAATATTGTTACAAAGCCTATTGCAATTATAAGCAGGATTAAAATCTTTAAAGCATCTGTAAAAACCA
Organism: Candidatus Woesearchaeota archaeon; assembly: GCA_964363105.1. GTDB lineage: Archaea > Nanobdellota > Nanobdellia > SCGC-AAA011-G17 > JACQNH01 > JACQNH01. The sequence goes on from CAYIHC010000010.1 coordinate 10,585, forward strand.
TCATATTAACTGCTTCGTAATCAGGAATCCCCTTTAATTTCAATAAAACCATAAAATACAATATGTTTAAGGCAAGGAGAGATGTTATTGAAGAGACAAAAAAACAAAGTTTCCTAAGATTTTGCTTTACTATCCACCAGTAAGCTGAGAAATATGAAACAAGCATCATTATCATATGCGCAAACATGAAATAAAATTGGTCGTCTATTCTGAAGATTGCCCTGTTTAATGTTGGATAAGCAAATAAGTAATACAAATAAAACATAAACGGACCAAAAATTGAAGTAATGATTCCTTCTTTTTTGTTTATACCAATGAATTGTGCTATTAGATAAACCGATAAAAATATTATTGTTAGTTTTACTGAAACATAACCTAAATGAACAGTTGTGTTTGTTAGATAATGAAAGAACATGTCAATTGCATTTAGAGATAAAGCAACTATTAAAGAAAATAAAAATGTTTTAATCGGGTTTTTCATTTTATTCAACTGTTATTGAACCTTTCATTGATGGATGAATCCCACAGATATAATTGTAAGTGCCTTTGGTTGTAAATGTAAATGACCATGAGTCACCTTTGCTTAAATCAGGAGAATCTAAGGTTCCATCTGAGGATTTAACATTATGCGCTGCTGCGTCCATATTTGTCCAGGTAACTTTTGTTCCTACTTTAATATTTAAATTTGCCGGACTAAATTTAGAGCCTTGTATTAAAACTTTTATTTCTGACTCTAGTGTAGGGTTGTTATTTTCTGTTGAAATCTCAGGAGCAACAGTCTTTTCATTAACATCTTCTAATCCTAGGACTGGCTGATTAATTGATGGTGCCGTTGTTTCAATTTCATTCGTTCCACAACTTACTAAAAATAATCCTAATACTAAAATAAAAAGTAAAACTATTTTTTTAGTCATAAAATCTTAATAAAGTTTATATTTAAATTGATTTCTATAGTTAATTATAGATTTATTTACCATGTTAACTTAGACAATATTTGCATAACCTATTAATCTCCACCTGCCGCCAAGATTTCTTGAAACTGTAATTCTTGAGCCTAGTTCAGCACAAACAGGTAGTTTAAACATGACGTGCAATTTTTTCTTTTCCATCTTGTTTACAACACCAACAGTAACTGTAGTATTAACATTCAACATTAATGGTTCGCCTAATTTTATTGGATCTACTTTTAATTCTTCTTTTGTTCCAACAACCCTGTTTAATAGATGAGGTTCAAGATCTGCTTCATAAATAGCACTTAATGTTTTTCCCTTTAAACCGACTATGTTCCCAATAAGCCTATCAGCTTTAACCAAAGAAGGATCAAGTTCTGTCTGTATACCAAATGTTCCGCCTGGTTTTGCTATTTTTACTTTTTCATTTCCGTAAACTATTGCAGCAATATTTGTGGTTATTGGTTTTAATTTATTTTCATTTTCATTTATACCCGGACATATTTCAATTTCATCACCTTCTTTTAAAATTCCACATTTTAAGCTTCCCCCCAAAATACCGCCATTTAAGGATTCTACATCTGAACCAGGTCTGTTTATGTCAAAAGATCTTGCAATGAACATTATTGGATCTTTGGTTTCATCTCTTTTTGGAGTTTTTATAATGTTCTCAAATGCACAAATTAAAACATCTACATTAGTATTGTGCTGTGCTGAGATAGGAATTATTGGTGCGGTTTCAGCAACTGTGCCTTTTACAAAGTTTTTAATTTCATTGTAATTTTTTAAGGCTTGTTCATCACTTACAATATCTACTTTATTTTGGGCGATTACAATATTTTTAATACCCATAATATCTAATGCCATTAAATGCTCTCTTGTTTGTGGCTGAGGGCAAAGTTCATCAGCTGCGATTAATAGAACAACACCATCCATCAAAGCTGCACCTGAGAGCATTGTTGCCATTAAGGTTTCATGTCCGGGAGCATCTACAAAACTAACTTTTCTTAATAGTTTTCTTTTTGATTTACACTGCTCACATGATTCTTTTATATTGTAAGCACTGAAATCCTTGCATTTATCACATTTATAGAAAATAGAGTCTGCATAGCCTAATTTTATTGTAATTCCTCTTTTTAGTTCTTCAGTATGTATAGATGCCCATTTGCCTGTTAAAGCCTGAATTAAAGAAGTTTTACCGTGATCTATATGTCCTACTGTCCCAATTGTTATCTCTGGCAATAATACTTCTTTTGACTTTGCTACCATCTAAAAAATAGGTTTTTGATTATTTATAAGAGTTTCCTGTTAGTTTTATGTATAAACTACTACCTTAAGTTAATTTGTTAATGAAGCTTAAAATAATGACAATTAATAAGCTAATAATTCC
>CAYIHC010000011.1:0-12755 GCA_964363105.1 Candidatus Woesearchaeota archaeon
TCGAAAGATTGTGTAAAACCAAAAGATTTAAATACTAAATGAACTAAATAAAAGTCATATGACACAAATAAAAGTCAATTACACTTATGAAGTCCTGCTCCTTTTGATAAAAAAAGAGATGCATCAAAGGGAAATTGCAAAAGAATTAAAAACATCGCTCACAAGGGTGCAGTCAATTCTGGCAGAATTAAGGGGGATGAATGTATTGGACTATAAAGTCGGAGGAAAAAACCACATTTATTTTATTAAAAATAACTTAACTTCTAAATCGTTCATCCTAAATGCTGAAAATTACAAACTTGCCAAACTACTGCAAAAATATGTCTTTTTAGAGCCATTATTTAGGGAGATTACGGAAAAATGCCCAAAAGAGATGATAATCCTGTTTGGGAGCTATGCCAAATTCGTTCCAAAAGAGGACAGTGATATTGATATCTATGTTGACACAAGAAATAAAAAAATAAAGGAAGATATACTTGGAATTTATGACAAAGTGAGTGTTCAAATAGGAAATTTTGATAAAGAAAATTTGCTTATTAAGGAGATTATAAGGAATCATGTAATAATCCAGGGGGGGGAATCATTTTATGAAAAACTCGGATTTTTTAAACAAGCTTAAAAAGGAAGATAAACTTGCAATCGTTGAATGCTCAGAAGAGACATCTTTATCTTACGAAAAGAAAGGACTTGAATGCCGGGAGGTTGCAAAACTGGCATACGAGCACGGTTATTTTGAGAGTGCAGTAACACAGAGTTATTATTCCATGTATAACAATGTTCTATCTCTATTTTTTAAATGTGGGATAAAATGCGAAAATCATTCTGCAACAGCAATAATCTTAATAGACATTTTTAAACAGGATGACCTATATACAATATTTTTAAAGGCTAAAGGAGAAAGAATAGATAAACAATATTACACTGCCTCATCAAAAGATAATTCTGCAACAAAAGAATCTGCAAAAGAAATGATACAAATTGCATTAAGATTTACACCAAGGATAATTTCATTCAAAAATAGCCTAAAGCTTCAGGAAATAGACAACATAAAGAAAAATTTTGAGATTATTTGATATACATATTAGAACCAAAACCAGAAATTAACTACTGGTTGGAATAATGTTTACTTCTGATCATTTACAAGAGAAGACTGTTATTGAAATGGGAAAGATGGTTGAGAGTTTGGTTTAACAATGTTTCATAAATTCTTCCCTGCTAACCATTAAATCGTGCTTTATTATTTTGTTAAGGAGACCACGATCCACTTCCTCTCCACCATGATTAGGGATTACTGTAGTTCTTCCATCAGGATGCTCAAAAAACATATGGCTGCCTTCTTGCCTCTTCATTTCAAAACCAAGCTTTTTCAGAACTTTAGCAACTTCTATAGCTCTCATTAAAGGAAGTTTCGACATCTTATACCTCTATTTGCTGCAGTCCTAGAAATTTTATCTTCTCTTCAACCGGTTTTTTAACTTTCAAATACAAAGAAATGGCCGCCTTTGTTCTTTCCATTAGCTCGTCGTAGGTTTTAGCCTGAGTATGGCATCCTGGAAGTTCAACTACCTCAGAAATTAAGTAACCATCTTCTCCTTGTTCCACAACAACATTAAATCTATTTACCATAAAGTCTTATAGCTTCAGCTGATTTATATATTTTTCGTTTCGAAAATCACTGAACTGTAATGGATTCATGACTTGGGTTAGTCAACAGCAAGAACAACCACATTTTTCAAACCACGAAAATCATTATCCAAAGTAAAAAGTGTTGCATTACTTTCAATTGCAGAAATGTAAATCAAAGAGTCAATAGCGGGAAGATTGTTTTTAACTGAAACTTCAACTGATTTTTCTGCAATCTCTGCTGTTAAATCGATTAATAGACTTCTTTTTTTAATGAAGTCTATACTCTTTACAGTTATATTCCCAGGAACATTGCTTTTTATCAGCTTCTTTTTTATTTCAAATATAGACAAAACAGATATCAACAATATACCTTCAGTATCAATTAAATCTTTGTGGTTACCATTTATAAGATAATCTATCCAAACTGATGAATCTATAAATTTAGAAACGGTCATTTTTATCCCTTAACTCCCCTAATATCTCTTTCCTTGTTTTTTTGCCTGTGTATTTCTGCAAATAACCTGCTAAAGAACTCTTGCCAATGTGCTTGACTATCAAAGTGGTTATGGCTTCATCATAAGAAGCTACTTTTATATCATCTTTTACATCTTTTAATAGTTTTAATGTATTTTCAGTTACCTGTATAGTTGTTACCATGAAAATCATATAGTTATATACTATATAAATATTTCGTATTCTACATCAAAAATAATCAAGGGTTAAAGATTAAGTTAAAGCTCACTCTTTTCGTGTATAAGCAAAGTAACCAATCACACCTAAGATGATTATAACTAATAAAATTGTTAATAAAAAAGTAAAATTAATTCCTTTTTCTTCTTTAACACCAGAGAAGGATTCGATTACTTCTTCTTTCTCTTCTAATTTTTCTTCTTCAATTGGATTTACAACTTCATTGAAGCATTTGTTTTTTAAGCATCTGTCATTGGTTTCTGTTTTATTGTCATTGCATTCCAAATCATGATAACATAACGGCAATGGCTTGTCATAACATCCAAGATTTGAACATTCCTTACCACAATAACAATCAGGGCAAGGCTCAACAGGATTTATTCTTAATTTTATGAAACTTATACTGCTGTCAAAGACATCTAAATTTACACCTTGGATAGTATGTATCCCTTCTCTTATAAAATATATTGATTGTTTAAAACCATTAACACAAAAAGTAGCGTATTTTTGAGGATAATCTATACTTACTAAAGTAGTGTTTTTACCATCCGTATAATAACTTTCACCTAAGCCCATTGTTATTGCGTTTACATTAACTGCTAATAATAATAGTATTAATATTTGGTTTATCCATTTCATAATAACTATTGTGACGTCGTAACTTAAAAACTTTTCCTTTTCTGCGGGATATAAAGATTTTTAAATAACGCTTTAAACTTTAATATCTATGACAGAAGTAAAAATTGGGTGTGAATTTCATATACAACTAAACACAAATACGAAGATATTCTGCTCTTGTTCTACAGCTGCAAGCGATAAACCCAACACAAATACATGCCCAACTTGTTTAGGAATGCCTGGTGCTAAACCAAGCTTTAACAAAGAGGCTTTAAATCAGGCTTTGAAGGTAGCATTGGCATTAAGCTGTGAAATAAACAGAAAATCCTATTTCTCTAGGAAATCCTATTTTTATCCGGATTTACCAAAAAATTATCAGATAACTCAATATGAAACACCAATTGCTATAGATGGTAAATTAGAAGGGATAAGGATAAAGAGAATACATTTAGAAGAAGACCCTGGTAAATTAGTTCATCAGGGATCAATTATATTAGTTGACTACAATAGATCAGGAATTCCGTTAATTGAAGTTGTAACTGAACCTGATTTTAAAAACCCGAATGAAGTAAGATTATTTTTAAGGAAACTAACTACAATTTTAGAATATTTAAAAGTTTATAGCAGAAAGTCTGAGATGTCCCTAAGAACAGATGCAAATGTTTCTATAAATAATGGTGAAAGAGTTGAGATAAAAAATATTACTGGAATCAAGCCTGTGGAAGATGCTTTAGAATATGAGATTAAAAGACAGGAAAAAGAAAAGAAAGTAGTCAGAGAGACAAGAGGATATGATGCTGATAAAAATATGACTTACAGTTTAAGATCGAAAGAATCTGAAGAAGATTATGGATATATTTATGATCCTGATTTACCTGAAATTTTGTTAAGTGATAAAGAAATAGATGGAATAAGGAAGAATTTACCTGAATTAGCATCAGAAAGGGCAATAAGATTAATGAAACAATATAAAATAAATAAAGAAGATGCAGAAATCTTGACACAGGAACTAAAATTGGCAGAATTGTTTGAAGCTGTTGCAAAAGAGATTTCTCCAATATTAGCTGCTAAATGGTTAAGAAGAGACTTATCAAGAGTATTAAATTATAATAAAAAAGAACTGCATGAGGTTGAATTGGAAGAGAAACATTTGAAAGAATTATTAAAATTGGTTGAAGAGAACAAGATAACTGATCAGGTTGCTGGGAAGATTCTTGAGAAATTAATAGAAAAACCATTTTCACCAAAAGAATATGTTGGAAAAGAAAGTTTAGGCAAGATATCATCTACTGAAGATTTAAGGAAATTGTGCTTAGAAGCTATTGGAGAGAATGTTAATGCTGTAGAAGATTATAAAAAAGGCAATGAAAGGGCTTTAGATTTCGTTGTTGGTTCAGTGATGAAAAAAACAAGAGGAAAGGCTGATCCTGTTTTAGTTAAAGAAATTATTAAAAAAGAGGTTAAATAATAAAACATGAAATTTGAATATGATAAGGAAGTAGATGCTGCATATATCTATCTAGAGTATCCTATAAAAGAGAATGAAACAAAAAAGACTATTGAGTTAAATGAAAATATAATTCTTGATTTTAATGGAAATGGTAAACTTCTTGGTGTTGAAATTCTTGATGCGAGCAAAGTTTTAAATAAAAAAGTTTTGCTTGAGGCTCAGGCTGCTTAATTAGTCATACAATAGAAAAATAAATTAAATAATTATTTTGCATTATCAATGATTGATATTATTTCGTCTTCAACTTCCTGCGCTTCTTCTTTTGTTATTCCTTGAAAAATATCTGGCATAATTGTTGGCCTCATGCCGGCAATGTAAACTTTACTATTGTCTTCGATTATGTTTATTTTACAAGGCATACACATTGAAACAAATTTGTTTTTTAATAACAATTTATTTGCGTATTTGGCAGAGCAGATTTCTATTATCTTTAGATTTGTGAAATTAAAGCCTTTTGCTGATAACCTTTCCTTTAGATCGTAAATCTGGAATAAAGCCCAGCTTTTTTGATCTACTGATTTTAATACAGAGATTACTGCTTCTTCAAAGGTTTTTTTGGTTTCGACAGAGTATACGAAGTTTTCCATAGAATTTGTATTGGGTTCACATTTAAAAGTTTAACCATAAAAGAAAACAGAGTTAACAACATAGAAATCTATATAAAAATGAAATAATCATTCATATAATGCAAGATTTAGCTGATTTCGCAGTCAAATATTTAGGGAAAAATGGGGCTTCTTATGCTGAAGCTAAATATCAGGAGATTGAATCCAATAGTTTTCTTGTCAAGAATGGATCTTTGGATATTACGAGCTTTGACGTGATAAAAGGTGTTGGAGTAAGATTTATTTTAAATAAAAAATTAGGCTTTTTATCTACTAATTTGTTGGATAAAACCAAATTAATAAGACAGTTGGATGATTCAATAAAAATGTGCAGGAAGACAAAGGCTTTTGAAAACGTAGAATTCTCAGAAGAAAAGACAAATAAAGCAGATTATAAGATTAAACAAAAAATAAAATTAAATAGTATTTCTCCTGAAGAAAAGATTAAAGTTTTAATGGAAGCTGAGAAAGAAATGAGAAGTGCTGATACAAAGGTTGAGTCAACTTATATGAGTTTAAGTGATTTAGATACTATGAGTTATTATGTAAATTCAGACGGATCAAAAATAAAATCAAGTATTCCAAGCTGCGAGTTTGTTTATGTTGTTGGGATAAGGGAAGGAAATAAAACATCACAAAGATATTCCCAATTAGGGGCAAGCGGTGGTTTTGAAGCGGTTAAGAATTTTAATATTCCTTCAAAATTAAGAAGCGAAGTTGAGGCGATGAAGAATAATTTAAGAAATGGGAAGAAACCCCCTGCTGGAATAATTGATGCGGTTTTAGGGCCTGAGGTAACAGGGATTATAGCTCATGAATCCGGGGGGCATCCATATGAAGCTGACAGAATATTTGGGAGAGAGGCTGCACAAGCAGGAGAATCTTTTGTTTCAAAAGAAATGATTGGGAGAAAATTAGGATCAGAAGCTGTAAATGTGGTTGATGATCCAACTTTAGATGGAAGCTTTGGTTTTTATCTGTATGATGATGAGGGTGTAAAAGCAAGAAGAAAATTTATTTTAAAAAATGGGGTTATAACTGAATTTCTACATAACAGACAAACTGCAAAAATGATGGGATTAAAGAGCAATGGCTCTTCAAGATCAAATGCTTTTGATAAAGAACCGTTAATAAGAATGTCAAATACGTTTTTTTTGCCTGGGGGATATACAGAAGAAGAATTAATTGAAGATGTAAAATTAGGTGTTTATATCAAAAATTTTATGGAGTGGAACATAGATGACAAAAGAATAAACCAGAAATATGTTGGTTCAGAATCTTATTTAATTAAAAACGGAGAGATAAAACACCCTATAATTGCGCCTAAGATTGAAACTACGACGTTTAAACTTTATCCATCAATAGATGCCTGTGGGAAGAATTTAGAGTTTAGCGGAGGTTCATGCGGGAAATCAGAACCTATGCAAGGCATTCCAGTATTATTAGGTGGGCCTTCAATAAGAGTAAGAGGGTTAAAGGTGAGTTAAATGGAATTATCAAGATATATAATAAATGAATTAAAAAAGAAGGGGGCAAATGATGTAGTTATTTCTTTGAGCAAAACTTATACTAAACAGGTAAGATTTTCAAATAACGAAATAAATCTTAACTTGTCTTATAATTTTGAAAGCCTTAATATATTTGCATCTTTAAACCAAAGAATAATCAATACTTCATTAAGGGAATTATCAAAAAAGGCTGCTGACTTAACAATTAAAAAAATATTGATAAACGCAAAAAACTTACCTAAGAATGAAGATTATAAAGGAATAGCAAATGGAAAATTTAATTATCCTAAGATAGAAGATAATTATGATAAAGAGATTGATAATGTGAATCCTGTAGATATTGTGGAAGAAGCTATTTCATTGTCAGTCAATAATGGGGCTTTGAAATGTGCGGGAGTATTGTTTGCCACTAAATCAGAAGACAAACTTTTTACTTCAAATAGTATAACTGAAGAAGATAAAAAGACGCATTATTATTTTTCAATAAGATCAATGAATTCAAAAGATGCTTCTGGACATTCAAATGCTGTTTCAAGTATACTATCTAAATTAAATTATAGAAACTCTGCAAAAGAATCAGCTGAAATTTCCAAAATGTCATTAAATCCAAAAGAATCACCTGATGGAAAGTTTGATGTTATCTTTTCACCATTGGCATTTGCGCCTTTATTAAAACATACGGGGGATTCTGCTTCTGTATATTCTATTGAGTCTGGATTTTCATTTCTTCCTAAGAAACTTGGTGAGAAAGTTGCTAATACAAATGTTACTTTAATTGATGATGGAACTTATAAAAACGGATCTGGAACTTCAAAGTATGATGATGAAGGACATCCAAGACAAAGAACAACTGTTGTTGAAAATGGAATTTTAAAATCTTTTTTGCATAATACATCAACTGCGATAAGATATAAAACAAAATCAACGGGGAATGCAGGATTAATTTCTCCTGATCCTACAAACTTCATATTGATGCCAGGGGATTTTACGAAAGATAAAATGATTGAAAATGTTAAGAATGGAATATTAATAACAAATATCTGGTATACCCGATTCAATAATTATTTAACCGGAGAATTTTCTACAATCCCAAGAGATGGGACTTTTTTAATTAAAAATGGAAAGATTTTATACCCAATAAACAGATTAAGAGTTTCAGATTCATTACAAAGGATTTATAAGAACATTATAGGATTAGGAAAAGAGTTAAAACCAATAGAGAGCTGGGAGGCTGAATCACCTACAATTTTACCTTATGTGTTAGTTAAAGATGTTAATATTACTAAGCCTAAATGAAATTATCTTTTTGGGGTATAGTGAAGATAAACTGTATTTCTACCCTCATCTCCTGAAGAAATTCCGGCTATTTTTATACTTACTAATTCCAAATCTCTAAGTTCTTTTGCTTCAGGCATATGAAAGAATGATCTTATATCTGGGTTCCCTGAAATGACGCCCGAGATGTTTATAAAATAATTATCAACTAATCCAGCTTTTATAAGTTCTGTTGAAATACCGGGTCCGCCTAATACCAAAAATGTATCAACATGATATTTTGACTTAAGAAGAGTCAACATTTTTTTCATATCTAACTCCCTTGGAGAAGGACCTATAGACTCTATCGATATTCTTGTCCCTGAAGGTTTTGCTAAATTTTCGAGTTTAGGAATCCCCTGGTCTGATGTAAATATTACAGATTCCCCTTCACTATTAAAAACAAGATGATCCAATCCCCCTTTAATTTCGCCAGAACCTGTTACAATAATCCCCAGCGGATGTCTTTGTTTACCCATTGACTCTCTGTAAACAATAAGATCTGGGTCATAAAAAGATAGTAACAATGGCCTTTCATCGTTTTCTCCCCTCCTCATATTATTTGCTGCACCAACACCATCAATATTAACTCTTAATATCTCCCTAAAATGATACCAGTCTGTTACACCCCCTTTTGCTTTCCATGGCGCTTTAAAGGCAGCCTTACCATCCAGTGTTTGGACATAAATTATACCTACAGATGCCCTGTCTTTGTCATCAGATGGCACCCAGAATAGTTCCCCATCATAAATCTCCTTGGCTTTTTCAGGTGTTGGAACAATAAAATGGTTAAATCTTGGATTAACAAAAAGTGTTTTCAAAGAGCCTATCCTTACAGGATTATATCTAGAAGGATCTTTCTGTGAGTTTAAATAATCTGTATCTTGTTGACTTACCACAGATATTAAGAAAAATAAAGACTTAAAAAGCTTACCTTTAATTTTTAGTAATCATTCTAAATATATTAAATGAATCTTCCATTTTCATAAACTAATTTTCCATCTAAAAACATTTTTCCATTTTTCATGTCTTTAATAAAGTCCCAATGAACAGCACTTTCATTTACACCTAAGCATTCTTTGTAAGATGAACCAATCGCCATATGGACAGATGACCCTATCTTCTCATCAAACAATATATTTTTGATTCCTTTTTTGATATTGTAATTTAAACCGATGCCTAATTCCCCTAATTTTGAAGCGCCTTCATCTGTTTTAAGAACTTGTTTTATGAAATCTTCTCCTTTTTCAGCCTTAACATCAACTATTTTTCCTTTTTCAAACTTAAACATTACACCTAAGACTTCTTTTCCTGAATATACTGTGGGATAATCAAAGTAAATATGACCTTCGGTTTCATTTTCTAAAGGTGCTGTGAATATTTCCCCATCAGGCATATTATGAGACCCTGAACCATTAATGAACTGCCTTCCTTTAATCTTTAACTTTATATCTGTGTCTTTACCTATTATTCTAACTTCAGAACCAGATTCCATTAGTTTAATGTATTTTTCCTGTTCTTTTGAGATTTTATTCCAGTCTTGTATACATGCATTATAAACAAAATCTTCAAAATCCTCCAAAGACATTCCAGCTTCCTGCGCAAATGAATTGGTTGGAAAATTAAACACAATCCATCTTTTCTTTAATCTTTCCGTCTTTATCGGTTCTAAAAGTTTTGTTCTATCTGTGATTTTGTTAGGATCAACATCTGCCATTTCTTTTAAATTTTTAGGGGCTCTTAAGGCAATTAAACAATCTACTTTTTTTAGTTCATTGTATGCAATTTCTGGAAATGTTTTGAGAACATTGTCTGGTGCATACTTGTAATACATTGAATGAAACTGATCATCACCTATTTTTGGGATTGGAAATGCTCCTTTTTGTAGAATCTTTTTATATAATATTTTTATTAATTCTAAAGCCTGATATTCGCCTTCAATTATTACATAATCCCCTTCTTTAACTTTTGTTGAATGATTTAATAAAATATCGGCTATTTTTTCTATTCTTTGGTCAACCATTCGAAATTAGTCTAAAGTTAGATTAAAAGCTTTTCTGTGCTAGAAAATAAAATCCCAGATAGTGTAGATTATACCTGCAAAATACATTAGAAACAATAAACCGTGAATTAAAATTGATGGTTTTATTCTGTATTCGGGTTTTCTTTCTTTATTATATCTGCACTTTGTATGCATATAGACTAAGATTGAGCCTGAAATTCCGCCTGTTATCGCACCTGTAATGCCTAAGATCTGTGTAAAGCCAACATTACCTCTTGCAAACAAATATAAAATCAAGGCAATTACGCAAACCAAACCCCAAGATATATTCTTTCCTATCTTTAGATCTTCATAATATGTATTTTTTAAAGCAAAACCTAAAGCCAAGAAACTAGTAGACATTGCAAATATGGCAAATAAGTTTCCAAACAACCAGGACCATTTCCCCAAAGACTGATTTAAGCCGACGGTTGCAATTTGTGTTGTATTTAAGCCTGTAACTCCTACAACACCTAAGGTAAACAATAAGTAGATTACTATAACTGAAATTCCGCCAATTATAATTGATTCTTTTAAAAATATTTCATGTTTTTTTAGTTCGTCTCTCATTGTTGGGATTGCAGATTCACCTAATAAAGCAAATAAGATTACACCATAAGGAAGAAAAACTAGATTTAATAATGGTAAATTTGATGGATTTAAATAGGTTATATTAGAAAAGTTTAATTTGAATATTCCCATAAGAGAAATTGCCAATAACACAAGAAACATTAAAAAAGTAAATAAAACTTCAACCTCTTCAAAGATTTTAATTCCAGCATATACTAATAAACTTAAGATAAAAAAAGTAATTAAACCATAGATCAGATCTGAACCACCAAAAACAGAGCTTAATATACTGCTAATACCCGTTAAGTAAGCTATTAAAGCACCATAAACCCAGATTGCAACATTAAAAAACATCAGCCATTTCCATTTGTTGCCTAAATATTTTTTACAATAGCCAACTAATTGATGATTTCCTTTACAACTTAAAGCCATTTCACCAATCATTAGATGAGTAATCAAAACAGCTATGCCCATTACAATAATTAAAACTGCACCATATAAAAAACCGATTTTAGAAACAACATAAGGCATTCCAAAAATACCTGCACCTATAACATAAGCTATATATGTAAACATTCCTATGAAACAATCCTTAAAGCCTCTTTTTAACATAATTTGTTTAGAGATTTAATGTTTATATTGATTTTCCCTTATTTAATAATAACACGCTTAATATAACTGGCGTGAATCTGAGTTAGGTTTGTAGTATGGGTCATAGGCCCGGACCCATAAGGTGTAATCAGCTTGTAGCTGTCTATCTTGTCTGAATAGTGTTGCCATACTGTTCTGAGTTTTAATAACACAAACGCCCTTTTTAACTTCAAGTTCTAATCTTTTTTTAGGATGTGGCCCATCTTGAGGACTACTAAACCTATTGACTAATGGATTGAACTCTAAACTTTCCTTAAAGTTTATTACTGGAAGAATTCTAATTGAGACTATATCCCCCCCGGTAACTCTTAAAAGCTTATCTTTGAGGGATAATTCCTCCCGAGATAAAGCGGGTTGATCTGTTTGAGAATTGTTCAATTTTAACACCATTTACAAAAGATATAATTTAATATTTAAATACGATTATCAATTATTATCTATTTAAGAAAAAGAATGTTAGAAACAGAATTGCAGCTAAAATTAATAGAGTGTAATAACTGGATTTGTCTGTAAATGCTCCGAATATTGGGAAAGGGCCTATAAAGATCCCACCTGCTGCTTTTACATTTGAATTTTTAGAAGTAAAGGAAGAAAATAAAACTAATATAAAACCTATAAAGATTAATAATAAACCGAATTTAAGTAAGTTTTCCATTTTATACTAAAGGCTTTGCAATTAAAGGAGAGGAATGACCAAATTGAACCAGTAAATCCACGGTTTTGATTACTGGATAATCGCAAGCACCAAAACAATCATCTGCCCAGATCAAAATTTTAACATTTCCTTTTTCTTCTATTTCATCTGCTATTTTTAATGCTTCTGGCTTTAATCCATCTGGAAACTGCAGTAAAACTGTTTTAGCATTAATTTTATTTATTTCTTCCAAGACTTTATTTAATTCAAAGTTGTATTCCATCATTTTTATATATTAAATAAACTTTTAAATGTTTGTATGGGATTCAAAGAAAAAATCTATAATGCTTTAAAAACAGTTCCTAAAGGATATTTAACAACTTACAAAGAATTAGCTAAAGCTGTTAATTCTAAAGCTTATAGAGTTGTTGGAAGTTTAATGAAAAAGAATGAGCACCCTAAAGAAATTCCGTGTTACAAAGTTGTTAAAAGCAATGGAAGTATTGGAAATTATAGTGCTAAAGGTGGAATTAAAAGGAAGATTGAATTATTAAGAAAAGATGGTATTTTAGTTGAAAATAGAAAGATTAAATATTTTGAAAAGAGATTGTGGAAGTTCTGAGTTATCTATTATAAAAGAAGGTTAAATAAAAGAATAGATACAGTAGTATAACAAATAGAATAATCCCAAAGTATATTTGATATTTTTCTGGAATAAGCCTATATTTTTTTTTCATTTTCTTCCTCCTTTCTTTTTATTTTTGAGAATATAAACCATAAGGGTATAAGCAACATGGCTATATAAATTAATACTATCAGATGGATAATTGTAACTGTTAAACCTCTTATTTCAGAAGTATAATAGATAAGGGCGCTTCCAACTCCTACAAAGGTTGAATAGGCTATAACTACTTGGGCGAATATATTTATGTGATTTTCTATTTCAAATATTTTTCCCGTAGTAAATACTCTTCTTTCTATAAGAGGA
>CAYIHC010000012.1:0-3724 GCA_964363105.1 Candidatus Woesearchaeota archaeon
CTTTGCGTTTTAGAAATAGCTGGGGTCTTTTCACAGATAAAAGGATTAATAGTAGGAAGACCATTTAAATATTCTGAAGAAGAAGAGAAAAAATTTAAAGAAGTAATTTTGGATAACACAAGGGACTATAGCTTTCCGATTCTTTACGGTGCAGATATAGGTCATACAGATCCGCAAATTACAATCCCTTTAGGTTCAATAGCAAAAATAAATTCAAAAATAAATTTGTTTAAACTAATATATTAAAACTATCTAAATTCTTTGCCAGAAAGGAATTTCGCTTTTGACAATTTCTAGATTATGAAAGTTCTCAGATTCAAACTTTTCTTCCGGATTCCAATTTCTAAAAGGATTATAACTTTTAGTTATTCTAGGAATAAATGGGGAGAAAAAAGAGAGATTTGTAGCTAAGAGAAAAGCTATATCCGAAATAGATTGTGGATCTTTTTTTCCATATAACTTTTCAGTTTCAAATATTGTACCAGACCATCTAAGATAGTCTAGTGATTTTTGTAAGGAGGATCTGATTTTTAAGGCTTCTAAATTAGCTACTATCTCTTTCTTGAAGGTTTTATATTCATCACCGAACCTAGAAGGCGCTAATGTATCCGTTACAGTGGCATTACCCAACAATACCCTACATCTTTTGAAAAATGAACATAAACCGTTGCATAATAGTTTATTAATAATATTCTTAAACTCTTGATTGGAAAAAGAATAATCTGCAATACTGTCTGGTGTTTTGAACGCCACATAAAATCTTAAATAGTCAGAGTTGATTCCAGAAGGAACTGATAATTCCCTGAACATCTCGGACGAACCATCGAAATCAAGAAACCCCCTTGCTGAAACTTGAGAAACAAAGTTACTTATCTCAAGACCTTCAATTGCCATAATGGGCAAAGCAGTTCCATGATAATAAATAATATTTTTTCCAATAAAATGATTAAAACAAATATCATTGTGATTCTTTAAAGCATTTTCAAAAATCGCTGGGTGGAAATATCCTAACAAAGATTCATACCAGAGATACAAAAATTGATCCTCTTTACCAAAAGGCATTTTTATACCATCATATTTATCACGGGTAATGTCCCAGTTCACAAATTCTTCTTGTGATTGTAAATAATTTCTTACATTCATGTCGGTTTGGTTAGCAATAAATCTGTCAATTATTTCCCTACCCTTATTTAAATCAAAAAACCAATGATTAACTCTTTGTCCAAGGACTCTATTTGAACTACAAAAACCGCATTCAATTTCACTTCTTGTAGTATCATAATCAAATCTCTTTTTTCCTGACCTCGAGGTCGTTTCACTCTTATACCTCATTCTTTTCGGAAGATTTTCACCACAATCCTCACAAGCATATACTTCTGTTTCTAACGATGAGATATAATTTTTATCCCTAAGTCTAAATAAAGAAGAATAAGATAGATTTTTAAGCCATTCTTCATCAGTTCTAAAATAAATGTCAAACAGTATACCGAAATTATTTAGTTGTCTTCGGTATTTTTCATGCCACGAATCAATTAATTGAGAAGTATCAATTATACCCTTTGCTAATCTTTCTTTCCTTACCCAGGCTCCATGAACATCGGTTGCTGAGATCAATAAACTTTCTTGACCTAATGACTTCATTGCTCTATGGTGTATATCTGCAGGTAAATAAGTGCTGGCTAAATGGCCATAATGCAGTTCTGCTGGAATAAACGGAAATGCGGCAGTAGTAACGTTCATCTGTGACATGTTAAGAAACTACCTCAGTAGATGTATAAAGCTCTGGATCTTCCCAAACCTGTTTATTGGTGAGAATAAAAATTGAGAAACCCATTTTAGATAAATTTTCCCTGAAGAGGAACATATACTTTTTGTAAATTCTTTTTAGGGATTCATAAGATTCTATTCTGAGTCCGTTCAGATGGGGTCGTTGCAAAATGTCTTCGACAAAAGAATTAATTTTTTCATCAGATATGTAATCAAATCTAAAATCCCTTTGCCAAAACATTTCTAGGTTCGAAATATTTAGAAAATTAATCCAATCTGACTTGTAATAAGGTTTTATACTCACTTTAATTGCGTCAGAAATATTTTTAATTAATTCTTCGCTTGGTTCTTTGAGATAATACATAGGAATTGCTGCTAAAAAACCTTTCTTCTTACAAATCCTTATACATTCCTTGAAGGCCTTTTGTCTTTCTGAAACGATAGATAAAACATTTCCAATGATCACTAAATCAAACTCATTATCTTTAAAAGGGGTGTTACAAATATCTGCTCTTATGAACATTATATTATTAAATCCTTCTTCTTTAGCTCTTCTTTCAGCTTCATTTAGACTCTCTTGATTTATGTCTATGGAAGTTATCTGACACCTAATCAGTCGACTTATTTCCAAAGAAGTAAACCCCGTACTTGTTCCTATTTCTAGTATCTTACTTGTTTCATTGATAAATAATCTGTTTAGTAATTCAAAAATGCTGTTCCTCCCACCAGGTGGCCGATTGGTTTCTCTAACCAAAGCTATAATCTCATTATAACTCATCCTTTCAATATCTTCTGGTTTTAGATTTTCAATCGCTAAATGTTTATTTTCCATTTTCAAGGTTTTAAAGTTTTGTGTACTCTTGGGAAATGAGCAACGCTCCAAATAAAAGGCATTTCGAGTAGCCCTTGTAATAATCTCTCCCAACCAATACCGAACCCAGAGGTGGGTTTATAACATTTCAGTTCTCTTGTTTGGAGATATGGTTCATAATCTTCTCTTGGAAGATTAAATATCTTTGCTTTTTTCTCTAATTCTTTTTGGGATCTAACTCTATGTCCGCTCCCTATAGTTTCTCTGTATCCCGGCCAAATAAAATCAGCATTATCTGCGACATTTGGTTCTTTGCCATCAATAACCGAATGATAAAATGGAACCTCTAACAGAGGATACTCTTTTATAATCACCATGTTTTGTAATATCTCTGTTATTTTTATTTCTTCCCATGCTCCAAAATGTTTTAATGTAAACTCTTTATATTTTTCATTTTTTGTTTCTGTATGCAATAACCATAGTGCCTCTTTAAAAGTCATTTTTGGTACTCCAAAAATATTATCACTAAAGTTTCGTAGCTCTAAAATCTTTTCATCATTTAAAAAATACTTGATATCTACAATATTCTTTTTCAGTAAGTCTTTTATTATTTTTTTCAAAAGACTTAAAATTATTCTTTCATTTTCTTCCTGATTTATTTTACCCTCATATTCAATATGATGAAATTCAGATAAATGAGTAAAATCTGCTTCTTCTTTCCTAAAAGAGTTATATACAGAGTATACCTGATCCACGTTTTTTTGAATCAACGCCAATTCTAAGTATATTTGGGAAGATTCTGATAGAAATGCAATTTTTGGTAGGTCAAACCATTTAAGAGTTATCGGACAGGTGTCTGTTGTATAGTTAATCGCCTCTTTTCCATAAACCGCTCCTGGTGAGGATATCATCCGTGTTGTAATGGGCAAAAGTGTGAATAGCGTCCCTCTCTTAGAAAAATATTCGTTTACAGACATGTTTATTTGATGACTAATTTTTGCTATGTGCGACCACATTTCATTAGTATCGAACTGATTAACCCTTTTCTCTATTTCTTCTATAGGTATATCGGAAGAATCAACATTTTTAATCGGTTTAAAAATCTTGTTTCCTTTATACGAAATTGTTCCATCTGAATTTGCAGTA
>CAYIHC010000012.1:3734-12470 GCA_964363105.1 Candidatus Woesearchaeota archaeon
AGTATACGGTCCTAACATTTTAAACAACCTTCTTTTTTATCTTTAAAAGTGTTTCTTTTATAAGCAGTTAGGAAACAAAATTGTTCCCTAAAAAACTTGTAAGTTAAAAGTGTGTTTTAATCAATAAGTTTGATGGTTTTCATATCACTAATGAGTTTTTCATAATTTTCAAACTTTAATGTTTTAATTCCGATTTTATTTGCTTCGGTTAGATTAATATCTGCGTCGTCTACAAACAGACACTCTTCAGACTTTTTACCAATCTTCTGCAGTATTTTTTGAAATGCGCCTAAATCACTCTTCAAGAAACCATTACTAAAAGAGACGTAATTATGATTAAACAACTTAAATATTCCCCGGGATTCATTTACTCTAGCATGGACTGGATTAGTATCTGTTATACAGACTAACTGATATTTCTTCTTTAATAGGTTTAATAATGAAACAATTCTATCATCGACATAAGTGTATCTTTCATAATAAGTTTGGTAGATTTTTATTAAGTCTTTTGTAGAAAATTCTTCTTTATTTGCTACTTTTTTTAATAAATCAAAATATTGCTCTTCTGTGATATTACCTCTGTTTAATTCTTTGTGATAATCCTTATCGAGATTTTTAGGTTTAAAGATACTTACACCTGTCTCTTTTATTACAGATTCATTAATCTTATCCCAGTCTGGTTTGAATACGACACCACCAAGATCGAATATTATTGTTGTTATCATGGTATACACAATTAAATGGGTTTTATAAATTTAACCTACGAATTTTTGTTGCGTTGGTTCATGACATTGTTGGATGTGGGGTTAAATCCCCTGGGAAGATATTAAAACGCATAAAATCTTGGGTAGATTATTACACTAAGAAATAACCCTTCAACAACAGAAGTGTAAGTTTATTGGATATTAAAGCCTTCTTCAGAATTAAACTCTACTTCTTTTGTTTTATCTATGAATTGCTTAAAAGAGATTGACTCAAAGCTTGTAAGAACATTAGAACCTTCTACTTTATAAAAACCATTGTCTTCTGAAACTATAATTTCTCTCTATATATTTCTTCCCTATATTTTTAAACTAAATACCCTAGAGATTCCATTCTGCATTGAAACACCATAGACTGCATCTCCTTCAGTTATTACAGTATCATTATGCGAAATAACAATATATTGCGCTCTTTTTGAGTATTTTGCAAGCAACTGGCTTAGTAATGTAGAGTTAGTCTTATCTAAAGCAGCATCAACCTCATCCATGATATAGAAAGAAGCTGGTTCGCATTCCTGTATTGCAAATATAAAAGACAAGGCTGTTAAAGTTTTTTCTCCACCACTTAAGCTATTTAAATCCAGGAACTTTGAACCAAGTAATCTTACTCTTACATCAACACCAGAATTGAAAATGTCTTCTTTATTTTCTATTTCTAAGTAAGCTTCACCTTTATTACTTAAACTGCTAAAAATCTCGCTAAAGTATTTGTTTATAACATTAAATGCCTTCAAAAACATTTCTTTTTTATTGCCTTCAATTTCACTCATTAATTCAAGAACTTTATCTTTTTCCTGCTTTAAGACATTAACCTTTACTATTATCTTATTGTATTCTTCTTCCACAGTTTCAAATATTTCCAAAGCTCTCATGTTGACATTACCAAGGTTTTGAAGTTCTTTTTCGAAATCTTTTATGTTTGATTTAAGCTCATCAAGATTTACTCCTCTTTTTATAACAGCATCATTAAATTCTTCAAATTCCTTTTCAATGCCTTCTGCTTCTGCTACTACTTTTGCTCTGTCAATTGAAAGGTCATTTAATTTGTTATTTAATTCCTTTATCTTTCTTTCTTCATTTACATATAATTCATTTAGTCTTTTTATATTTTCAGTAAGTTTATTTCTTTTTGTAAATAATTCCCTATATTGGGCAAAGAAATCCTTTTCTTTTTTCTCTTTATCTTTTAGTTCATCTTTCCTGTTTTTTAAACTCTCTTTTAATACATTAATTTCTAAAATAAATTGTTCTAATTCTTTGTCTGATTGTTTTATTATAAGACTTGTTTTATCTAATTCTGGTTTGTAGATGGAATTTATCTGGACTTTTAAGCTCTCTGTCTGGGATATCAAACCGGCAACTCTTTCTCTTACAACTGACTTTTCTTCCTGTGTTTTAATTAAAGTATCTTTTATTTTTATATTTCCACTGGAACTTAGCTTTATTGTTAAATCGCTTCTTTTTTTCTTTAAATTATCAAGAGATTTAACATATTCATTGATGCTATTGTTTAGATTGTTTAATTCTTCTTTTTTAGTTTCAAGCTCGGACAAAAGCCTTGATTTTTCATTTAAGAATTTTTCATAATTCAAGGGTTTATCCTGTTTTTCAAGTTTTATTATCTCCCCTTCTATAACTGATTTTTCATTGTTTAAATTAATAACTCTGTTTTCTATGTCCATTCTTTGAGTTTCAAGTTCATCTATTCTTTTTTTGTTAAATGAGATTTCTTCTTCTAATGTATTCATATCAAGAGTCAATTGCTGTTCTGAAAACTGGAAACCGATGGACTTGGATCTGAAGCCACCAATCATTGCACCTGAGGTTTCTATCAAATCTCCCTCTAAGGTTACCATTCTTACTCTTCCAATACCGACTTTTCTTGAAGTGTTTATATCTTTTACCAACAAAGTAGAACCAAAAATATATTGGAAAACATCCTTGAATTTTTTATCAAATGTGATTACGTCAATTGCAGAGCCTATAACTCCTTGAATTGATTTGAATTTGTTTAATTGTGCTTCTCTAGGTTTTATTTTATTTAAGGGTAAGAAGGTTGCTACACCTGCTTTTGAAGTTTTAAGAACGTCTATGCATTTAGAAGCTGTCAGGTCATTGTCAACAATTATGCTTTTTAGTCTTTGGCCAGCACAGACTTCTAGGGCTAAGGCGTATTCATCAGGAACAATACCTAACTGACTTATAGTGCCATAAACTTTTTTATCGTTTAAAGACAGTATTTTTTCAACTGCCTTATCGTTAGATAAGACGTTTTTAATTGTGATCTGCTTTGCTCTTACAGAACCAAGCTTTTCCATTGATTTGCTTATAGCTCTTCTTAAGGATTCTAATTCATAAGTTATTTTACCTCTTTCTTTTATTGCTGTTTCTATTACTATTACTTTCTCTTTATGGTCTTTTTTTAATAAATCTACAGCCCTAAGATTAGTTTCATATTCTTTGCTTGAGGCTTGGAGTTCAATAATCTTCTTTGTTATATCCTGTAATGATAATTCTAATCTATTGCTATCCATAATTAGTGTTTGTTTTAAGTTAAGATGCTTTGCAAGATTTTTGTCACTTGAATCTATTTCTGATTCAATTTCTCTGATTTCATTACTGACTTGGGCAATATTACTGTCTGGACCATCATTCAGTTTTTCTATCGATTTATTAAGACTTAATTCTTTTTCTTTAAGTTCGTTTACTATTTTTTCTGTGTTGTTTATTTCTTTATTGTATTCGCTTATTCTTTTTTCTATATCTAAAATATTTTCTTTTAATTGCTCTTTTCTTTTCTTGATTCTGTCAATCTCTAATTCACAGGCTTCAAGTCTGCTGGTTGATTTATAGACTTCTGATTTTGTTGCTTCAATTGATTTTTGAAGTTCAACCTGCTCTTTTTCACCTTTTTCTTCTATGCCCTTATTTGTTGATTCTAAGTCCAACTCTTTTTCATTAATACTGTTTTTTGTTTCTGTTAATTTATTTTCTATTTGAGCTATCTTTTCTTTTTGTTCATTAATCTTTTTTTCTATTTCATCTCTTTTTTCATGTTTTTCTTTTAGATATGTATGCAAAACAGTTGCTTTGCAGCTTTTTATTTCTTCTTGTAACTCTCTGAATCTTTTTGCCTGCGTTTTTTCTTTTCTTAACTCTCTTAAATAAGCGTCTCTTTCAGCGAGAACAATTTCTATTTCTGTGAGTTTTACCTGAACTTTTTCAAGTTCGTTCATTGCTTTTTGTTTTTTATCTTCATATACTGAAATCCCAGAAATTTCTTCTATTATTAATCTTCTTTCTTCTCCTTTCATTTGAGTAAATCTTATTATATCGCCCTGAAGAACTATATTATGTCCGTCAGGATCAATTTTTGCAGCACTTAAGACATCCAGAATCTGCTGTTTATTCATTTTTTGGTCATTTAGGTAATAATTAGATGAACCGTCTTTTTTTACGATTCTGGTTATTTTTACTTCTTCTGTGTTAACTGGAAATTCTTTTTTTGAGTTGTCAAATACCATAGAAGCTTCAGCCTGACTAGCTGGTTCGTTATCTTTTCCACCATTGTAAATTAAATTGGCAGACCTTTCAACACGCATTTCCTTTGCGCTTGATTTTCCCAGGACGAATGTTATTGCATCACATACATTGGATTTTCCAGATCCGTTTGGACCAAGAATTATTGAAAATCCTGGTGGAAATATAATTTCTGTTGGTTTTGCAAAACTTTTGAATCCTTTTGCATAAACAGATTTAATTATAGTCATCTTTTATTCCTCTTTTTTATAGATCTGGTTTTGTTTAATATATAAATTTATTGTCTTTAAATTCTTAAAACAAAGTATTTAAATAGGCTTTCGTATAATAGTGCAAGAGGTGATTAATGAATCGTAATATGAGTTATGTGGTTATTGTAATTTTAGTGTTATTAATGGGGTGTCAACAAACTTATACTGAAGAGGCAAATCCTATATTTGTTTCAGAACCTATTGTTAAAGAAGAAAAAACAGTTATTAAAGACACAGCTAAAAGTGAAGTTCAAAATCAAAAAATTAACATAGTAGATGATGAAAAACCTGTTGAAAATGTATATACTGGAACTATAATGGCTGCAATGAACAGGAATTATCAAATAAGAGTTGAAGGAAATTTAGCACCATTGAGATTTACAGGGGAAAGCGGACAATTTAGAGTGCTTGATAAGGTGCAGTTTAAGGTTGATAGTAATAGCCAGGTTTATGATATAAGTTTATTTGAAAGAGAAGAATATACTGGAAAATTTAAAGATATGAGTAAAGATTATTCCGGCGATGATGTTGTAACAAAAGGGACAGCAGTTGTTACAGGGGTAGATTATGGGAGATACAGTGCTTTAGATGAGATTACAAGGAAGAGACTACTAATTAACTTGCCAGGATTAAATTTATTTGTAGGTGATAAAATAGATTATATGATGGACAGGAATGGTCATATAGTTGATGTAAAAGTTATGAATTAGTGAGCTAAAACCTTTTCTATTTTCTTGTCTACACTTTTTAAAACACCAAATAAATTATCTGGATGTTCTTCAAATTCGTAATTTATATCTTTTCCTAACATAAACTGTTTAATTTTTATTATATTGTCAATATTATTCGAAGAAGAACTGTCAATCATAATTATATCTTTTTGATTGATATTTAAACATTCTGCTACCTTTTCAATTGCTTTTTTATTTTTTATTAAACACTCTGAACCTAAAATATATCTAAAATACTTATTGATGTTAAGCATTTTTAATTTTGCTTTTGTTATATACTTCGGCATCTCTGAATATGCAACAATTATAAAATCGTGGCTTAATCTTTCCAAAAATTCTGTTAATCTTGGTCTTGCTGCCAACAAATAATCCTTGTTTAAATACTGAAACTTTATTGCATTTATATTTTTCAAATCCCTATTAAAATTTCTTAGAAAAAATACAGGCTCAAGGTTTAAAATTGTCCTATCCACACCCAATACTATGTAATTTCCCCCCATTAATCCCACACTCTCAAATTTACATTAAAAAACAAGTATATAAAGATTTTTAGCGTGTTGGATATAGGTTATTCAATCGTAATTTCAAAATTTCTGAATTCTGAAGAGAATATTTCTTTTATTCTAGCCAGATTTGTTCTGTCTCTACCGTAAATTTTTCCTTTTTGGGCGTAATCTTCAGCTACTATCTTCAACTTTTCGTTTTCAATTGTGACTTCTTTGGGTATCAAAGGGAATAAAATGTTTTTTAAGAAGGTAGCTTTATCCTCGTTGTATTCTATAACCCTTATTGGTTTGTGGAACATTTGAGATAGTCTTCTAATGTTTATTCCATTTTTACCTATGGCTAATCCTGCTTGATGAGCTTCAACAACAAAAATTATTCCAGAAGATGTAATGAAGCATTGCCTGACATCACTTTTAGTCATTGTTGAAAAAACGTTAATATATCCAAGTGCTTCTTTGTTTAATACTACCATTTCAGTCGTAGCTTAGAACAGCTATTGGAAATGGTTTTTTACATATAATCCCTAATTCCCCGCTGTCTATGCTTAATTCGTAAACTTCATAGTTAAATATTTTGGAGTAATGTTTAAGATCTTCTTTTGTTTCAGTAGGGCAGTTTTTTGTAAAAAATACTTTCTTGACTTTTCCACTTTTTACTAATTTAATCGTTACATCTGTGCCCATAATTGGACTCTTTGCTTTTAGTTCTTCTTTTAATATACTTAACGAATCTTTATTCTTTTCCATTTTTCTCCTCTTTAGGCTTCATTTTTGCCACTAAATCTGGTAATCCTGTGCCAACTGGAACTGGTTGATTTATTATCACATTTTCTATGACTGAATTAAGTTCATCTTTTTCTCCTGATAAAGCTGCATTAACAATATGCTTTATTGGAGTTTCAAAGCTTGCTCTAGCTAAAACACTTTCTTTTTCACCAGTTATTCCGGATCTTGTAATGCCTTTTACGTTTCCGCTTAGAGTCAATACATCGGCTATAAACATTATATGCCTGATATCAATATCCAAACCCTGGTCTTTGATAACATGTATTGTTTCATTCATAATAGCTTGTCTTGCAGCTTCTATCCCCAATACCTTTGCAATTTCAAATAAATCATTTGTTACTGTTCTAGTTAGATCAATTTCTTTTAATGAAAGTATTTTCTTTAGATTTGTTCCTGCTGTTAAAATAATAAATTCATTACCCCGCTTAACAGGAAGGACGTGCGTTATTCCTTTTACGCCTTTAATAAAGACAGATTTTGACTTTTCTTTTAATTTGTAAGTCTCTGTAAGATTAGCTGTTTCTTCATTTTTTGATTTGATAACTAATCTGCCGCTTAAAGGTTTTACAGTGCAATTTTTAAGAGTTTCTTGAAGTATTTTTATGATTGTTGGTTCTGTAATACCAATTTCTCGCATTTTTTTCTTTTTCAATATTGCTTCAACCTGCATCTTAGCAATGTTAATGGAGAATTCTGAAACCAATTCGCCAAACTTTGTTTCTTTTATTGTGGCTGCTACTTTCTTTACCTTGTCAGGATCACTATTATATTCTTTTTGAAGATATATCTCCATGGAAGGTGTTTTTATAGTTTTTCTTGCATCAAAAATCTCTATTAATCTTGGAAGACCTAAGCTTACGTTAAGCTCTGCTACACCTGCAAAGTGGAATGTTCTTAAAATCATCTGTGTGCCTGGTTCTCCAAAAGATTCTGCAGTAATTATACCTATTGCTTCACCAGGTTGTATTTTTGCATATTCATACTCTTTCTTAGTTCTTTCTAAAACTTCTTCTAGTTGTTTTTTATTAAGCTCTTCTGAACTATTTTGAATTTCTTCTAATACTTTGTCAGGTAATATTCCTTTATAGTTTTTAATTAGTTCTTCCATTTATCCACCTTTTACTTGTTTGATTATTGATTTAACATCAATGGCTCCTTTTTCGCTCTTGCTTACCTCAACACCATCTTCTCCGTAAATAAATTGGATAACTGTTTTATTAGCATCTCTTACAGTATTGTCATATTCTACTTTTAGGTCTTGTAATGCATTTGCTAATCTTCTATAGAGATAACCTGATTTAGGCGTTCTTAATGCAGTATCCATTAATGAGTCACGACCTGTCATTGCACCAAAGAAAAATTCTACTGGTGTAAGACCTGATTTGAAATTATTCTCAATAAATCCTCTTGCTTTAGGACTAAAATCATTCTTCTTGAAAGTTGATAATGTCCTTTTTATGTAACCATCTTTAATTCTTAACCCTCTTAAGGCTTGTTGCCCAATACAAGCGGACATCTGAGCAAGATTTAATATGTTTCCCTTTGCACCAGACCTTGCCATTATTACCGTGGGATTTAATTCTGATGAACTTTCTTTTATAATTGCGCCTACTCTATTCCTTACAGTGTTAAGTTCTCTTAAGATTTCAATTTCCAATGTTTCTTTTAATGTTTTACCTGGGAAAGCGTCTAATTGCTTATCATAATATCTTTTGATTAAGCTAGCAACAACTTTCATTGAATCTTTTATGATAGTAGATACTTTTTCTTTTATTGAATCTGTTAAGTCTGTGTCTTTAAGACCTGTTGTGAAACCTTCTTCTAATAATATTAATATTCCTAATCTAAATACATTCGTTAGGACATTTGCGCATACATCTGAACCATATGCTTTGAAGATAGATCTTAATAATGTTCCATCACTTTCTCCTATAGTGGCTTCATCTATAATGCCCGAGATAAGTTTACCTTTCTTAACAATTACCTGTTCACTATCACTTTTTGATGAACCGTAGAAGTCAAAGTCTTTAGGTAAAAGAGCTGAAAACAATTCTTTTCCAGTAACATTCTCTTTAAATTGAGGGAATTCTTCTACACCAATTCTTCCGAGAATTTCTATTGCTTTTTCTCTTGAAAATGATAAATGTTTTGTTAATAAATA
>CAYIHC010000013.1:0-12293 GCA_964363105.1 Candidatus Woesearchaeota archaeon
ACCAAGGCAAAGCACCAACCAGGCTATGCTACCGGGGCGCATAAAAACAATTATTTAAATGATTTAAAAACCTTTATATCCCTACAAAGAATTCAACTATTAAGAATACAATATAAAACAAAATCAAATAAATTCCGTCTTTTTTGCTTAATACTTTATCTCTTCTGCTTAAATAGTCAATTACTAAACTTGCTAGAAACATAAACAACGCAGGGACTATCATTATCTCTTTTGTAAATGAAAAAGGGTTTATTAGTGCTATAACTCCTAATGCAAGAGTAGCATCCCACAAAACAGTTCCAAATAAATCCCCAATACCTAGTTCAGAATGCCTTTCTCTTATGGATTTTAGAGAAAACATCAATTCAGGCAAAGTTGTTCCTAAGGCAATAACAACAGAACCTAAGATTAATGGTTTTATTTTAATCAATTTTGATAATTCAGAGCCATATTTAACAGTAAAATAAGCGCTTAAAATTAAAAATAATAAAGAAAAAATTAAGAATAAAGAATATCTTAAAATATTTTTCATATTCCTTTTTTTATTTCCTCCAAACAATCTAAAATCCTCAATTAATCTATAGTAAAAATAAATCCCGCTGAATACTAAAATTAACCCGTCAATCCTTGAAAGATTTCCATCTAAGGATAGTAATAATGGAATTAATAGTATAACAGAATAAAGAAAATTTTCTTTTTTGTCCTCATTTTTTAACCTTAATCCTTTAATTGAAGCCAAAACAACAACTCCAAATATTAAACTTAAATCAGCAACATTTGAGCCTATTAAAGTTCCAGCACCTAAACCAGGAATTTCTTTTATCGCCGATATTATCCCTATTGTTGTTTCAGGCAATACCGTAATAAAAGCTATAAAGAAAAAACTTACAATAAACTCAGATATATTTGCTGCCTTTGATAACTTAGAGGCAAATCTTATTGCTAATTGCGAGCTTCTGGCTAATACTATTAATGAAATTAAAAAGAATATTATTGTTAGTATCATTTCAGCCCATTTATCAGGATAATTTAATGAATCTAATAACTATAAAGATTTCTATTAAAAAATCTGCGGGGGACAGGATTTGAATTCGCAATCCTAAAATCCATTTTAGGATTCCTGCGTAGGCACTAAGCCACAGGATTTCTTCATCCAGAGCTTAAGTTTAGCACTTCTTTTCCAAGGTTTTCTTCCCAAGAAAAGCTTCCTGCTCTTTTTCCGGACTCAGACACCCCCGCATAAAATAACTTACATTTATTACTTTTATAAACCTTTTTAATCATCTCTTTCCGAAGGGCTAAAGTTGTATATGGTGGGCAAATGCCAGTTTTTCGCCATAGTTCTATTTTAGTAAGGTGTTTTGAGCTATTAAAACCTATAAATTCTATCCATCTCTCCACATCTTCTCTTCTAGAAAGCCGTATGTAATACATCTTTCTCATATCTCTTTTTCCCTTGTAGGGTTTAGGTAAATAAGGTTTAAAATTCAGATTTTTTAGAATTTTAGCTAATTGATTAACTAGCTTTTTAGATGTGCTACCTAATTTTATTTTTGGGATTGTATGTTTGCCTTCTAAATTTTTCTCAAAATATATTGATCCATCTGTATCAAACAAACCTCTTAATGTATGCTTCAAAAATCTATTAGATATAAACCTCTTAGGTATGACAATATCTACCTTAGGACTCTTTTTTAAGCCTAATTCCAAAAGACAATTAACAACCCCCTCATCAAATATATGCACACCATAAACTCCGTTCGAAACAACTTCTTTACCTTCAATTTTATTTTTTAATATCGATTTCAAACATCTATTGAGTAATGGGACAACATAGTTTTCATAATATGGCTTTTCTTCGGTTATATCCCCACATAATGCAAGTTCGCTATACCTATTATTTATAGATATGCATCCATCTCCTAATATTATCCCTACTAATTCAGCAACATTTTCACTAATTTTGATCACACCATTTTCTTTCATAATGAAATTACCTATAAACATATCATATAATTAAAGATTTCTATCTTGATTACTAATCATCAGTTGCATATCAATTAACGCCAGATTTACAATATTTTAAATTTTCTTCAATTCCATTAATATCTTTTCTCTTTTTAATTTAAATTCTCTTGGATTAAGGTTTAGATAAGAACATTCTTTAAAATTTTTAATTATCCCCTTCAATCTTTCAAAATAATTTTCAATTTTATATTTTTTTAATAAATCAAAATAGCTCTTAAAGTCTACATCTACAAAAAAAAGAATAGTCAAAATGTCGATTCTATCCTTCTCTCCTTTGATAGAGTGTCCTCTTTGTAATTCAGCACCCTGCTTTAATATCAATAATACTTCAGGTTTAACAACATTAAAACCTTCAATTTTAGTTGTATATTTATCCAAATCCTCAAGAGGTATAGTTAATTCAGAAAAATAAGGCACATAAATATCAAGATCTATATTACCAAAGACTATTTCATATTTTTTTAGATTATCATTCTTTTTAAGAGCGTATTTTTGTTTTAAGTAATCCAAATCATTGAGATCTACTAAAACAATATCTATATCCTTGCTTTTATGCAGTTTTGTTAATAAATAAGCTGCCCATCCACCAATTAAAATAAACTTAAACGGCTCTTTAGAAATGTTCTGCAGTAAATTCCAGCTTTTTTCCGTTAGTAAGCTATTCCAAAAGTCTGTCAATCTTCGCCTCCAAAGCTTTCAAAAAATCTTTTGCATACCACTCTTTTAAATTCCATAAATCAACAAACATATTGCCTAATGTTACAATCTTTCCATATTTATCAGCATCATTTCTTTTCAAAACAAATAAATTTGGATTTTTATCATTCTTCTCAAATCTCTTTTGTATATCTTCTGAGCCATAAATATATACTTCGGAATAATCTGCAGGAACATCATCGAATTTTAACTTGTAAGCAGAATAACCCGTAAAAATCACATCATTGGGCATTAATCTCTCTATCTCTCTAACAGGCATTTCCACCCTTGTTCTATACAAAATATCCCTTTCAATATTTCTTATTGAAGCCCAGTAGTATAATATCTTTTTAATATCTGTAATATCAAAACACATTCTCTTTATCTTTATGGCATTCATCCTATCAAGAGGTTTTAAAGCAAGATTTACAGTGCTTAATGATATTTTAAGGGCATTAGATAAGTATAACTGGGTTAATCTCCTGTTCTTCTTTTCCATTGCATTATACAATATCTCCCTGTAAACTAATTCAATCTTTTTCATCTTCCTATATATTCTTTATATATTTATAAAGCTTTCGATGTTCTTAGAAAGCTATATAAACAATAAACAAGAAAAATCGAAAGCTTACTTAACACTCCTTTTAATCATCATTAAACCCTTCCCAATATCTAATTCTTTATAATCTAACTTACTTTTCTTCAAATACTCAAAAAATTCATTTAATTTAGCTTTATGAGATAGGGTGTTATCAACAAATATTAAACCATCTTTATTTAACAATCGAAGGCTCAAAATTAGATACTTCTTATATTCTGATTTTCTACCATCAATAAAGATTATATCAAATTTCAATTTTAAAACTTTTAAAGTCTCAATAGCATCTCCTTTAATTATCTCAACATTATCGCAGTTAGCTTTTTTAATATTCTCATTAGCAATATTATAATTCTCTCCATCAATCTCTAAACTTACAACTTTCTTACAAACCAAAGAAAAACATAAAGCACTACAACCGTTAAAAGTTCCTATTTCAAGAAAATTCTTAACCTTTCTAGCTTTGCAAATATCAGAAATAAATCCAACAGATTCTTTAGACAAATTCATCTCTTGTCTTTCTTTTTCTAATTTTTCAATTACTTTTAATAGAGGATTCATAGTGTTAATTCATCTAAAAAGACTTATAAATATTTACTATTAAGTTAGTGTATGAACACAATCGTTTCATCATTTTACAAATATATAGAAATGAAGAACCTAGAAGAGTTTCAAAAAGCGCATTTAGATTATTGTAAATTTTTAGGAATAAAGGGAAAAATTCTCATTGGAAAAGAAGGCATCAACGGTTCAGTCTCAGGAACAAAAGAACAAATTAATGACTACGAAAACAATCTAAAGAAAAACAAACTTTTCAAAAAAATAGATTTTAAACACACACTATCAAAGAGTATCCCTTTTAGGAAAGTAATAGTAAGAATAAGGAAAGAAATAGTTACTTCAGGCTTAAATGTCGATTTAAAGAATAAAGGGGAATACCTAGAACCCAGTAAATTAAAGGAATTATTAGATAAAAAAGAAGATTTAATACTATTAGACGCAAGAAATGATTACGAAAGCTACGTTGGAAAATTCAGGAATGCAATAGCCCCCGAAATAAAAACTTTTAAAGAATTTAAAAACGTTCCAAAGATTATTTCAAAATATAAAACTAAAAAGATAGTTACTTACTGCACAGGCGGAATAAGGTGCGAAAAAGCTAGTGCATACTTAAAAGAAAAAGGTTTCAAAAATGTTTTCCAATTACATGGTGGTATTCTAAGCTTCATAAATCAATTCCCGGGAACTTACTTTGAAGGAAGCTGTTTTGTCTTTGATGAAAGATTAACAATTCCTACCGGCAATTCAAGTGAGATAACCCTTTGTCAGCATTGTAAAACTCCAACTGCAAGATACATCAATTGTAGTAATAATGAATGTGATGAAATGTTTGTCTGCTGTGAAAAATGTGACTTTAACAAAAATCACCAGTGTAAATCTTGTATTAATACTACACAACAATGAAAAAAAATCTTTAAGTAGTTTAGTTTTATAAGAAATTTAAAGGGGGATCTATGAAATGTTCTAATTGTAAAAAGGAAATAGGTGAAAAATCAAAGTTTTGTAATTACTGTGGTGAAAAAGTAAAAAAAGAGGTAAAAGTCAATTACTGCCCTAATTGTGGAATAGACCTAAAGAACACTTCAAAATCTATAGAATCTTCTAATAAAAATAACAAATTAAATCTTATTGTAACTGTTGTTTTTGTATTATTAATAATAGAAGTTATTTTTTTATTTGTCTGGTATTTGCTGTTTTAATTTTCTTCTTGGTCATTTTCAACTTCTTTGTCTAATTCTATATTAAGAATTTCAAATAGTCTATCAATCAGATTTTTAATAAACTCTTGGTTATTAACAATATACTCTTTGTTGACACTAAAACCCTCATAAGAAATCATATTCCTATAATCCCTCAATTGCTGTAAAAATTGTCTTTTTTGTTCTTCTATTTTATATTTTTTACAAATATAATCTATCAATTCTTGGTGCGCACCTTCACCCTTAACTTTTGTGCCTTCCATCAGACTTATTGCTTCTAAAATCTTATGCATTATATCATAATAATCAATAAGTGTATTGCTGGGATAATTTGCTTTGTCAGTTTTATCTAGTCTTTCCAATGTAATCTCTGCCATATTCTTTAGAGATTCTGCTTTGTTTTTATCCGGTTCTAATTTCCTTTTCACTAATATCCCCCTAAAAAACCACTTAACACTATTCCGTTTATTAAATTGTTCTTTAATTCTTTTGAATACTCTTTGAAATTTTCTTTAAAATGCAGTTCTATTCTTCTTTTCAATTTTTTCTCAAAGGTTATCAAATTTATTTCAGTTTTCTTAGACTCTATAAATAAATCTATATCGCTTTCTTCTATATCTTCCCCCCTTGAATAACTTCCAAATAATACAATACAGTTTGGCATTAATTTTTCTTCTAGAAAGTTTATTAACTCAGATTCTAATAATGAGTTAAGATTGGATATTTTCTTCATCTGAATGAACTTTTTATATTCTTTGTTTGCTGTATAAACCGGAAATTTCCTCGTGCCTTTTGTTTCTACTTCTCTTTTTATGAAACTTAAACTAATCAATCTTTGGATATTATTTTTAACCGACGTATGTGCCAAATTTATTCTCCGGCTTATATCAATAAGATAGTGCCTTTTTGTTGGTTCTTCAAAAAAAACATTCAATGTCTCCATTATACTACTTTTTTGTAACATATACTACATTTATGTAATAGGTTATATATAAATGTTGCGTTTTTTAAAAATTGCGGGAGTAAGGATTTTCCTTCTTTTCCGAGGATTTCTTCCCAAGAAAGCTCTTTGAACCTTAGTAGGCACTAAGCCGATACGTCTTGAGCGTATCCCGTTTGGCCGCTCCGGCACTCCCGCATAATTTATCTATGGAATTAAGCCTTTAAAAAATTATTTAAAATAAAATTTAAGTTAACTAGCCACAATAACAGAATTAAAAGTTGATTATTTTATCCTCTAAAAACCAATCCAATATTACCAGCTAAACCAGCACCTTCTCCTTTAGGGTCTCCAGATATTACCCCAACAGATTCTCCTTGAAGGAATGCATTAATGATTGAATTCCAAGCTATCCTTTTTGATACTAACTACTATAAATACTACTTCCTATTTCTTCATTAAAGGTGATTTTTTGATTAAACAAATAAAAAAGAGGAATGGTAGTATAGTTTTATTCCAGCCTGATAAAATAGAAGAAGCTATCTGGAAGGCTGTTAAATCTGTTGGCGGCACTGACAGGGAAAAAGTAAAAGAAATAGCAAAAAAGGTTGTCTTATTAGTAGACGATAAATTCAAAGATACAATTCCTAGTGTTGAAGATATCCAAGATGCAGTAGAAAAGATATTAATAGAAGAAGGTCATGCTAAAACAGCAAAAGCTTACATTCTATACAGAAAAACCCACCAGGAGATAAGGGAAGCTACACATATGTTTGATTCTATAAAAGCTGTAGACGATTATATTAGTGTGTCAGACTGGTTAGTAAATGAAAACTCAAATATGGGATTTTCATTGCAGGGTTTAAACAACTATTTAAGCACAAAAATAATATCTCATTATTGGTTAAAGAGAATATATCCTGAAGCAGTAAGAAAAGCACATGAGGAAGTAGACCTTCACATACATGACTTAGGGACTTTAGGTGCTTATTGTGTTGGTTGGGACTTGCAGGATCTTCTAAAAACTGGTTTCAAGGGTGTTTCAGGCAAGGTTGCATCTAAGCCGGCAAAGCACTTCAGAACAGCCTTAGGTCAAATGGTAAATTTTTTCTATACTTTACAAGGTGAATCAGCAGGCGCTCAGGCATTTGCTAATGTAGACACTTTATTGGCTCCTTTTATAAAATATGACAATATTGATTACAAGGAAGTAAAACAGGCACTACAGGAATTTTTATTTAATCTTTCTGTTCCTACAAGAGTCGGATTTCAAAGTCCTTTTACAAATATCACTTTAGATTTAAAGGTTCCAGACATGTTAAAAAAAGAAAAAGTGATTATTGGTGGTGTAGAGCAAAAAGAAACATACGGCGATTTCCAGAAGGAAGTAACCATTTTTAATAAAGCATTTGCAGAAATAATGTGCCAAGGTGATGCCGAAGGCAGAGTATTTACATTCCCGATTCCAACTTATAATATAACTAAAGATTTTGATTGGGATAATGAAGATTATAACTTAATATGGGAAATGACTGGGAAATATGGTATCCCTTATTTTTCAAATTTTGTTAACTCAGACATGAGTCCTGATGATGCACGCAGTATGTGTTGCCGATTGAGGATCGATAAAAGAGAATTAAAAAGAAGAGGCGGTGGTTTATTTGGTGCAAACCCATTAACAGGATGTTATGATGATAAAACGGAAATCTTAACTGAAAACGGATGGAAATTCTTCAAGGATTTAACAAAAGATGAAAATGTATTTACTCTAAGGAGTGATAATAAAATAGAGTTAAACAAACCAACAAAATTATTTAAGTATAACTATGAAGGTGAAATGTTCCACTTTAAAGCTAAATCTCTTGATTTATTTGTAACCCCAAATCATAGAATGGTTATAGATCAAGTTGAGAGTAAAAAAAGAAAATTTGTAGAAGCTCAATTTTTTAATGTAGATAGTCATCGTATCCCCAAAAAATCAGAATGGGACAAGGAGGATATAGAATGGTTCATTCTACCTTCTATAGAGTTTACCAAATATGGAAGACAAGGTAGAACACCTTATCAGACTTTTAGGGATCAAATAAAAATAAAAATGGATACTTGGTTGAAATTTTTCGGTATTTGGGTAGCAGAAGGTTATACGGATAATGAAAAAATAGCAAAAAGACATGGATATAGAGTTGGTATATCCCAAGTAGATAGTAAAAAAAGAAGTGAAATAAAAGAGGTTTTAGATGAATTGCCCTTTAATTACAGAACAGAAGATACGAATTTTATAATTTGTAATAAACAGTTATGGAAGTATTTAAGGCAGTTTGGTAATAAGTATCAGAAACACATCCCATTAGAAATAAAATCCTTAAGTAAAAGACAGTTATCAATATTGTTCAACTGGTTGGTAAAAGGTGACGGTCACGTAAGAAAAAAAACAGGACAAATTAACTACTGGACAGCATCAAAAAAACTTGCAGATGACATCCAAGAAATTATATTAAAATTGGGGTGTTTGGGGACAATTTCAATTCAAAAAGGTAAAATATCAAAGATAGGTAAAAGACTAATAAAAAGTTCAACAATATATGTTATAGGTCTACAAAAAAGCAATCATTATCGTTTAAGAAAACACAATATTACAAAAAAGCAATATAAGGGTCTTGTTTTTTGTTGTGAAGTTAAAAATAATACTGTTTTTGTCAGGAGAAATGGGAGAGTCTCATGGTGTGGGAATTCATTAGGCGTCGTAACGCTGAACATGTCAAGAATAGGCTTCATTTCTGTTGATGAAAATGAATTCTTCCTTAACCTAAGCAATTTAATGGAACTGGCAAAAGAAAGCCTTGAAATAAAAAGAAAAGCAATTGAAAGTTTCACAGAAATAGGTCTTTATCCATATTCAAAATTCTACTTAAGAAATATTAAAGAAAGCTATGGAAAATACTGGAAAAATCACTTTAGCACAATCGGCATCTTAGGGATGAATGAAGCCATAGTAAATTTTATGTCAGGAGAAAATATAGCAACTCCCGTAGGAAATAAATTCGCAATAAAAGTTCTCGATTTTATGAGATCAAAGTTAGGTGATTTTCAGGAAGAAACAGGTAATTTATATAACTTAGAAGCAACACCAGGAGAAAGCACAACTCACAGATTTGCATTGGCTGATAAAAAAAGATTTGTAAGAATAAAAGTTGCCAATGATGAAGATGTAAGAAATGGCGCTAAACCTTTTTACACTAATTCAACGCATTTGCCTGTTAATTACTCAGATGATTTATTTGAAGTATTAGAATTACAGGATCAATTACAGGTAAAATATACAGGCGGAACAGTTATTCACGGATTTGTAGGTGAGAGGCTTGAAGCAAATATGGTTAAGGAATTAGTAAGGAAAATTACATCCAACTTCCATCTTCCATATTTTACTTTAACACCCACATTTTCAGTATGCCCTAAGCATGGTTATCTATCAGGTGATCATGAATATTGTCCAAGATGTGATCAGGAAATAGGTTATAAGGAGGTGAAAAATGGAGAGAACAAAATGTGAAAGGTATTCAAGAATCGTTGGTTACTTAAGACCGTTAGCACAGTGGAATGATGGAAAAAAAGAAGAATGGTTCCTAAGAAAAATGTTTATGGTAAAAAATGATAATTAAAAATTTGCAGAAGCTTACAACCATAGATTATCCAGGTAAGCTTGCCTGCACTATTTTTATTTTTGGATGCAACTTAAGATGCAGTTTTTGTCACAATCCATCTTTAATATTTAAAAAAGACAGCATAGAAATAAAAAAAGAAGAAGTTTTGGATTTTTTAAAAAGAAGAACTAAATGTCTTGATGGTGTTTGTTTTACAGGCGGTGAGCCGTTGGCAACATTAGATTTTGAATTTGTTTCAGAAATTAAAAAACTAGGCTATAAAATAAAAATTGACACTAACGGAACATATCCTGAAAAATTAAAGCAGTTAATAGATTTAAATTTAATTGACTATATTGCAATGGACATTAAAACTTCAAAAGACAAATATGAAAATTTAACAAAATCTAAAAATTTAGATAAAATTGAAGAGAGCATAAAACTAATATCGGATTTTAAAGATTATGAATTCAGAACAACTATAATCCCCACACATCATACTATAGGGAATATTCATCAAATCAAAGAATGGTTATTGTCTATTTCAGGAAAAACAAAGCTTAAATCTTATTACATCCAGTCCTTTATCTCAAGACCAGGTAATATGCTTAGTAATGAATTTGAAGATGTTAATTCTCCATCCAATCTGTTTTTAAATGAAATAAAAGAGCTAATGCAACAGTTTTTTGAAGTCTGTAAAATAAGAAACTGAGAAAGTTATATAAAACTAACTTCTATTATAAGTTTGATGTCAAAATGCCCTGTATTCAAAGCTGCAAGCCTTTTAGGTAAAAAGTGGTCTATTGTTCTTTTAGATGAAATTGAAAAAAATGGAGAACAGGGCTTTAATCTAATATTCAAAAATCTTAAGCACATTTCTCCTAAAATCTTATCAAAAAGACTTAAAGATTTTGAAGATTCTAATCTAATTCAAAAATCAGTTTATACAAATGTTACTCCGATGAAAACATCCTACTACCTAACTGAAAAAGGTATAGAATTAAACAACATTATAAAGCTTTTTAAAGAGTGGCAGTTAAAATACAATGAACTTCCCTGCGGAAAAATTAAATGCAGTGAATGTCAGTTTTATTACAAAAAATGAAAGTCAAAAAAGTGTTATTATCTGAAGGAAACTGGTATTTTTGGGAAAAAGGAGATTTGCATACAGATCTAGGTAGTTTAAAAGAGTCAGATATTCTAAAAAATGGCAAAATAAAATCAAATAAAAACTTTGAATTCTCTGTTTTTGATGCAAATTTCTTTGACAAAATGCAAAGAATAAAAAGAATTCCTCAGGCAGTAATGGAAAAAGACATTGCCAGCATTTTAGCTTACTCGGGCATAATTAAAACTTCAGTAGTATTAGAAGCTGGAACAGGTTCAGGAAAATTAGCTTCTTATTTAGCACAATATTGTAAAAAAGTAATAAGCTTTGATATAAATGACGAATATCTTAAAGTAGCAAAAGAAAACTTTACTAATTTAAAAATAAAAAACGTAGAATCAAATAAAGGAGATATTTACAAGAAAGTAAATTTGAAATCACAAGTTGATGCTTTTATATTGGATGTTCCTTGTCCTTGGTTGGCTTTGGAAAATATAGAACATCTTAAACAAGGCGGAACATTTGTAGCTTATTTACCTACAATAGTCCAGGTAATAAATTTAGTAAACGAATCAAAAAAATTTAATTTAAAATTTGTTAAGTGCATTGAAAACATAGAAAGGTCGTGGATTATAGAAGATCCAAGAGTAAGACCTGAAAGTAGAGTTCAGTTTACAGCCTTTATTGTTTTTTTCAGAAAATATTAAACTTAATATTAATAAAAAATTAAAATAGTAAGGTTTATAAATATCAAAAATGGATAATGTTATCTAAAAATGGATAACAATTTAAAGATTATTAACTACCTTGGAAAACATATGAGCAAGCCGTTTACTATGCACCGCCTTAGCAAAGAAACGAAAATCCCCTATGCTACCTTTCACAGAACAATCAATAAGATAAAAGACTTGATAAAAGTTCAGACAATTGGGAAATCAAAAGTTATTGTTCTCAATAAAGACAATATAGTAATAAAGTCATATCTAACAATAAGCTCAGAAGAGGAAAAGAAGGAATATTTAAAAAAACAACCAATTATAAATAAAATAATGTCCGAGCTTGATACTAAAGATATTGTATTATTATTCGGAAGTTATGCTAAAGGCAGTCAAAAAGAAACGTCAGACATAGACTTATTGATTATAAACAAAAACGGGAAAAAATCAATATCTTTCTCAAAATATGAAATTTTGTTCAAGAAGAAAATTAATCCAATTTTTGTCACAAAACAGGAATTTAAAAAAATGTTATATGACAAAGAGGAAAATGTGGGAAAGCAGGCATTAATAAGTCACGTAATTCTTAACAATTCGGAAAAATTCTGGGAGTGCGTTTTATATGGATGATTACGGGAAGCTATTTGAGGAGTGCGTTGCTAGCGATAGGGTTACAAAATCCAGTAAAACTTTTAAGATAAACTTATTTATAAAAAAAGGATATGAAGTGCCTGCCCATGATGCAGCTCAATTATCTTTGGGATATCTTTGCGTCCCAAATGAACTGGAAAAAGAAGACCTCGAAA
>CAYIHC010000014.1:0-12129 GCA_964363105.1 Candidatus Woesearchaeota archaeon
ATAATAAATTCCATCGTCCATCTGCATTGGTGGATACATGCTGCCTTTATAATGAGGTAGATGACCTGATTTAACAAATAATTCCTGTTTTGCTAAATGAGGAGTTGAAACTCTTATATAACCATATTTATTTTCCATTTCTATTGCGAATTTTTCTATTTCTTTTTTTATTATTTCTCCTTTAGGGAGCCATATTGGAAGACCTTTGCCTACTAATTCTGAAATCATAAACAAATTCATTTCTTTTCCAATTTTTTTGTGATCTCTTTTTTCTGCTTCTTCTAGAATTTTTAAATAATTATCTAAATCTTTTTCAGAGTTAAATGCTGCGCCATAAATTCTCTGCATTTGCTTGTTTTTGGAATACCCTTTCCAATAAGCGCCTGATGTTCTTAGTAATTTTATGGTTTTTACATCTTTTGTTGAATCAACATGCGGACCTTTACATAAATCTATAAAATCACCATCCTGATAAAATGTTATTTCATCGTCTTTTAATTCCTTTAAAATTTCCAACTTAAAAAGCTCATTTTTTAATATTTTTTCAGCTTCTTTTCTTGTTGTTTTTGATTTTTTAAATTTGTAATCATTGTGTATAATCTCTTTCATCTTTTTCTCTATTTTAATTAAATCTTCTTCTGAGAATGGCTTTTCAATGTAGAAATCATAATAAAAGCCGTCTTCTATTGCAGGGCCCATACCAAGTTTAACATTTGGAAACAACTGTTTTACTGCTGCTGCCAAAATATGAGCTGCTGAGTGCCTGATTTTTTCTAATTCCATATAAAACTGATTGAACTGATGTTTATAAACTTTTTTGAAAAAACTTTTCTCGAAAAGTAAATGTAATAAGTAAGGGCTGTCTGATAAGTGTTAATTCTTTTCGAAAGTAACATAAGCCCATGATTCAATATAAAACTTTGGGGGTAACTTAACTGTATGATTACATACAAAATTTCCAGCATGAGATATACTACCCCTGCTGGAAGCGTAACTATTTTTATGGGATACTATAAAAATAATACTTTTATTGCACCCAACATCAAAGATATTGGAATCGTTACTTGAAAGTATTTCCACTTTTTGAATATAAATGGAACTAGATTAATTGCAATTATCGCAATTCCAAATACCAAGTTTAGTGTTTCAATCATTTCATCACCCTCATTATTGCCTCAATCAATGTTGTAAATATCAGGAATATCAATCCATAATTTCCATATCCTAAGATTATAAGAATTGCACCAGCAATAGCTAATAATCCCATGATGGCGTTCATTGGTTCGATAATTCCTTTCCTATTCATGCTCTTTTTATATACTTTAAACTATAAAAATCTTTCTGCCACTAAATGAGTTAGCTATCTTAGCCGTTATGAACTAACTCTTGGAAGTAGAAAATGTTTATATAGACTAAATCTACCTTTATTTTGTGTTAAAATGGAAAAAAGAGTAGGTTTAATTTTGACTTTAGTGATTGTATTAATTCCTTTAATAGGGGTTGCTGTTGATTTTACCTCGAACAATGAGTCTAATAAAACGATTTCTGAGGTTAAATCTTCATTAAAGACGAGCATTGACAATGAAACCTTAAAAATAGTTAATACAGGTAATATTAATTTTAATGAAACTATAACTGTCGATTTGGGTAATTATAAGATTGTGAGAAAAAGAACCTTGAAACCTGGTGAGACAATCGTAATAAATCTAAGGTTAGAAGTTAAACCAGGGGTTTATAGTATCAAAATATTGCCAACGAATGAGGTGTTCCAAAATGTTGTCGTGTTAAAAGATGATAGTAATCCTTATATCAATTATTTAAGATATTTATTTATTTTAGCATTGATTTTTGATTTTTGTTATTGTGTGAATAAGGCTGTAAAATTATATAAAAACAGAAGTGATGAATATATAGAAGTAAGGGAAGATAAAAGAAAGTATATTATCGAACCTAGCAGAAAACCAAAGTTTAAGTTTGGCAAAAATAAAAGGAATGAATTTTTTATTATAGGTAAAAGTGATAAACCAAAACCTCCTGAAAATGAAGGTGGTGGAATAATGGGTATGTTTGACTGAACATTTCTTTTTGAGAAAAATAAACCTTCAAGAAAGAAAAAATGGAATCAATAAAATTTCGGAAAAAGAAATAAACCTCGGGAAGAACAATGAAAGAAAAACTTCTGAAAAGAGAATAACGAAGTAAACTTCTGATAAAACATCAACAACAAACTAAATTTATTTTTTTATTGCATTTATAAATTCACAAGCCCTGCATAATTCTTTAGCTGCTGGTTCTTTACATTGTTTGCATTCATTTATTTCTCTGTCTTTATATCTTTCTTTTAATAATGGCAAGATATCTAAAAAAGATTGTAAAATGGAATGTTTTGTGCCTTCATTTCTTTCTTCTATTGAATTTAGCATGTCGTAAATATAACTTCTGAATGTGTCTTTACTATTAGGACATTCTGTGAAACATACCTGAAATCCTTTAAGAAATGCATAGGCTCTTACTTCTTTTTCTGTCATAAAATACAATGGTTTAATTCTTTCAATGAAACTTTTATGTGCAACTGCGCCTGTTCTTGGGCCAAGTTTAGCACTAAGACCTATGTTCCCTTTAAACTGATTCATCATTATGCTTTGGCATTCATCATCTAAGTTATGACCTGTGGCTAATTTTGTTGCTTTTAATTCTCTTGATTTTTTGTTTAATAAATATCTTCTGAAAACACCACAGACCATACAAGGATTTACTTTTAATATTTTAACAATTTCATCTAAGGTCTTTCCAAATTCTTTTTTATAGGAGAAAATGTTTAATTTTATGTTTTTTTCTTTGCAGAATTTTCTTGCGTCTTTTAGAGTTATGCTTCTGTATCCATGAATGCCTTCATCAATAGCTATAGCAAAAAGCCTTTTTTTGTCATGTATTACCCTTGATAAGATATCTAAACATGTTAAACTGTCTTTTCCCCCGCTTAAACCTACTGCTACAATGTCTTTTTTTGTTATCAATTTGTTAACTCTAATGTTTTTCCTTACTTTCTTTTCAAAGTATTCTAAAAAGCATCGTTTACAGACCTTTCTAGGGTTATTAGGGATTTTGATTACAGGTTTTATTTGACATATCTTACAGGGCATAAGAATAGGGGAAAATGTAGCTATAAAAACTTTTGGAAACAGATTCTTTTGAACAATAAAGCTTTTAAATTAATTATAACTAATTTAAGACATAAAATGACAAACTTAGTCACCGATGAAAAGCTGGAAAAATACTTTAAGGTAAGTAGAGAAGCTTTGCAAAAGGCTAAAGAACATCCTGAAAATTTGAATTTAGATAATGCGAGAGAAGAATTTTTAGATATGATTGAGAGATATATAAATGATGCAGATCATTTTAAAAAAAATGGGGAGATTGTAAATGCTTTTGCAGCTTTAAATTATGCACATGGTTGGCTTGATGCTGGCGCTAAGATCGGATTATGGGATGTTCATGATTCTGATTTATTTACAAAGGATTAGAAATGGTTGATTATAATGTTCTTAGGGAAGTGCTGGGTTTATTAAAACCCTTTAATTATGCGTTTTTTTCAGGAATGGCTATGGAGGTTTATACAAATGGAAAAAGAAAAGCTAACGATATT
This sequence comes from Candidatus Woesearchaeota archaeon, assembly GCA_964363105.1. GTDB lineage: Archaea > Nanobdellota > Nanobdellia > SCGC-AAA011-G17 > JACQNH01 > JACQNH01. The sequence continues at coordinate 3,647 of CAYIHC010000014.1, forward strand.
GATATTTTAATTAATAAAAATGAAATAGATAAATTTGCTAAACTTATTGGTTGCAAATTATTCAACAGGATTATAGAGAAGGAAAATTACCATAGTGAAGATTATGGTGGCGAAACTACTTTTGATGGGCAAGGGATAGAGTTAACTTCCGGTTTTTCAAGGAAAAGAATGCAGGAAAATACCATTGTTAAATTGTTTCAGAAGAAAGTTAAAGTAAATTATCTTGGTTTTGAGGTTTATGTTGTGTCAATAGAAGAATTAATAACACATAAAGCGATGATGCAGAGGCAGAAAGATGTTTCTGATCTGGAGATTTTAAAAACTATGAAGTATGATCTTTTATTGATAAGAGAGCTTGCAAGAGATTTTGGTGACGAGGACAAAGCTGTTAAATTTCTTGTTAGTCTTGGTTACAATTTGAGCGGATAAATATTTATAAATACTTAATTCTTATTAGTGTTTTATGGAAGAAGTTGAAAGATGGTTTAAAAGTGCTGAGGATGATCTAAGGAAGGCTAAAGATAATTTTGGCATTAGTAATTATGATTTAGCTTCGTTTTTATGTCAGCAGGCTGTTGAGAAGTCGCTTAAGGCTTTCTTAATCAAAAAAACAAGCAAGTTTCCAAAAATTCATGATCTTGTGAAACTAGGAAAGTTGGTTAATCTTGATCAAAACTTGTTAAAGATTTGTGAAAAACTGACATTCGTTTATACAGAGACAAGATACCCAGATGTTAGCGAAAGAAAATATACTAAAGATGAAACTCAAAAAGACATTGAAAATACAGAGGTTTTGATAAAATGGATAGCCGAAAGATTATAATACATGATTTAGGTAAGTTTAAAAGAAAATTAAGTAATTCAATTGAGATAGATAAATTAATTTTTTTTGGAAGTAGGGCAAGAGGCAGGGCGCATAGGGATAGTGACATAGATCTTATTATAGTTTCTAAAAACTTCAGGAAAAAGAAGTTCAGATATCGACCAATCGGTTTTTATAATTACTGGGATTTGGACTATCCTGTTGATTTTTTATGTTATACCCCTGAAGAGTTTAAGAAATTAAGCAAGCAGGTAACAATAGTTTCCGAAGCAATAAAAACAGGTATTGAAATCAAGTAAATATTTATAAATACAGAATTCTTATTATTTAAAATGAAAGAGGTGGTAATTTCTTTAGGTGGCAGTATTGTTAATCCGGGGGAGATAGATGTTTCTTATTTATTGAAACTTATTTCTTTAATAAAATCCTTTTCAAGTAAATATAAGTTCATTATTGTTTTGGGCGGGGGGTTTACTGCAAGACAATATATAAAGGCATTAAAATCAGCAAAGATAAATGACAAAACAGCGAATTTATTTGGGATTAATATAACAAGATTAAATGCAAAATTGTTGATGACAATGTATTCGAAGTCTATAGACCATAAATTACCTAAGTCCATTAAAGAGGTTGAGAATGCTCTGAGGAGAAACAATGTTGTGTTTTGCGGTGCCTTAAGATATGAGGAAAATAATACTTCTGATGGAACTGCTGTTAAATTGGCTTTACATTTTAATTGCAGTTTTATTAACATGACAAATGTAAAAGGATTATATAATAAGGATCCTGGGAAGAATAAAGACGCTAAGTTTATATCTGAAATAACAAGTAAACAATTAAATGAAATTGCTTCTAAGATGAAGTATCATCCCGGACAGCATTTTGTGGTTGACCAGAATGCAGCAGAATTGATTTATAAGAATAAGATACCAGCATATATAATTGGCAAGGATTTAGGGAATTTATCTAAATTATTGAATGGAATGTCATTTGTTGGAACAAGAGTTGTTGATTAGGAATGTTTTTAAGTTAATTTAAATCTTAATGGAGATTCTAAATAAACTTCTGATTCTATATCGTTGCTTAATAAGTCAAAATCAATTATATTGTTGTTGATATTCATTAAGATGCTGTTTAAATATAGATCTATAGAATTGAAATTTATGGTTCAGCAAGAAAACCGTAATCTTTATATAGTAACTCTTAGTTTCTATGTAGTAACTTGAGGTTACCATGACAATTTTGACCCAAAAAGAACGAGGAACAGTATTACTTTTGTTTAAAGATTATACTGTCTTTTATAATGCCAATTCTATCAGCAAAATTCTTGCTATCAGCCATGTGGGAGCCCAAAAAATCTTTAAACGACTTCTTCAGGAAAATGTAGTAATAAGCAAAACAATTGGAAAATCTATAACCTACAAATTAAATTTTAGTAATGATTATGTTATTAACCTCGTTGCTTTCCTGCTTGCCGATGAAGCTAATAAGTTCAAACGGTGGAAAGAAGAATTTAAAGAACTTTTCAAAAAAAACAGAATTATTATGCTTTTTGGTTCTGCTATTAAAAACTATGCTCATGCTAATGATATTGATTTGATGATTGTATTAGAAAATAAAGAAGTGAACGAGATAAATAACATTTTGAAGAAAAAAGAAGAAATACTCCCTAAAAAACTCAATACACTCAAGTTAACTTCTCAAGACCTCTTGAAAAATCTTAAAAAGAAAGATAGAGCTTTCGTTGATATCATCAAAAACGCAATTATTCTTTACGGACAGGATAAATATGTGGGGATACTAAAAAATGTCACAAGCCTCTAAGCATGTGGAATGGTGTTTGAACAAAGCCAAGAAAGAAATTGAAGAATGTAAAAAACTTGGCAAGAGACCAAAACACAGAGGATTATTGAAGAACAATTCTGATCTTGATGAAGCAAAGAAACATCTTGCCAAAGCAGAGCATGATTTTGAGGGCATAACTAAATTCAAGGAAATTGGGTTTTCTGATTGGTCGATGTCTGCCGGATTTTATTGTATTTATCATAATTTCCTTGCCATAGCAGCTAAATTTGGATACGAGTCATCGAATCAAACTTGTACAATAGCTTTAATACGTTTTCTTAAAGAAACTGGAAAAATAAGTCTTGATGAAAGATTCATTGAGCATTTAGAGTATGAAGAAATGGATAATATCACAGAACATAGCGTCATTGAACTGAGAGAAGATTATACTTATGGCGTACAAATTTCTGTTAAAGATGAAACAAAGATCAACGATCTTAGGAAAATCTGTAAAGAACTTATCGACATTACTAAACAGATAATCTATGAGTAGTTCACTCGCAGTTAATAACCTATCCTCTTTTGTAATTTAAGAATTTGTTGATTAGGAATGTTTTTAAGTTAATTTAATCTAAGTATTTTATGAGAAAAGCCGTAATTGTAACTGGAACACCTGGAACTGGAAAGACGTTAATAGCTAAGAGATTATCGAAACTATTTAAGTTAATATATGTGGATGTTAATGATTTAATAAACGAGAACAAATTATTTGATGGGTTTGATAAAAAATTTAAAACCAGATTAGTTGATATTAAAAAACTTAATAAATTTTTAATAAATTTAATTAAAAATTCCAATGAAACTTTAGTTATTGATTCACATTTGAGCCATTATTTGCCTAAGATGTATGTTAAATTATGCATTGTAACAAAATGTGATTTAAGAGTGTTAAAAACAAGACTAAAAAAGAGAAGGTATAGTCAAAGGAAGATTGATGAAAACATGGAAGCTGAGATATTAAGAACATGTTATATAGAAGCTTTAGAGAACAAACATAAACTAATCGAAATAGATACAAGCAACATAAGAAAAATTAATAAGGAGCTAAATAAGATTAAAATAAAATGATTGATATTGTTAAGTTTAAGGAGAAACCATTTGAGCTTGGTTTTAAAAAAGTTTATAATATTAGTGAATTTAAGATTGTAGAAGGCGGTAAGTCATTGGAAGACAACAGGAAATTAATAGAAAGGAAGATGAGCATATTTTTATCGCCTGAAAAGAATATTAATAAAAACAGCGTTAAATTCTTAGATACTGGATTAAATCATGTTATCTGCAAGATTGCAACTGACAGAATTATCGCAATTGGAATTTCTTTTTCTTCTTTACTGAATTCTGAAAATGTAAGCTTAACTTTAACTAAACTTAGATATAATATTAAATTATGCAAAAAATATAAAACAAAGATAATAATTGGATCTTTTGCAGAAAATATGTTTGAAATGAGATCCATGAAAGATCTTATGGCTTTTGGAAGAGTAATTGGTTTAAATGAAAAAGAAGCTAAGGAGGCGTTGAATTTTACAAAATGAAAAGAATATTACCTTCAAGCAGACCGAAGAAGAGATATTTGGTTTATGAGATAATATCTGAAGCACCTATAAAATTTGAAGATGTAAAAAGAACAATCAACAACAGTTTAGTTAATTTTTTGGGTGTTAGTAGCTTATCAAAGGTAAATCCAATAATAATGCCTTTATTTGACGGCAAAAACGGGATAATTAAGATTAATAATAATTACTTAGATGAGGTGAAACTTGCTTTAATGCTAATAAAAGAGATAAACAGTAAAAAGGTAATCTTTAAAAACATCTATGTATCAGGAATACTGAGAAAGGCAAAAAGATTCCTAAAAGGAGGTTTTTCATATGCAACAAATCAATCAAAATCAGGCAATGGGTTACGATAGGGCTTCTATTACTTTTAGTCCAGATGGAAGATTATTACAGGTAGAATATGCAAAAAAAACAGTTAGACAGGGTGCTTCTGCTTTGGGTTTAGTATGCAAAGACGGCGTTGTTTTAATTGCGGACAAGAGAGTAACTGACAAGTTAGTTGTTTCTGAGTCTGTAGAAAAAACATTTCAAGTTGATGAACATATAGCTGCAACTGCTACAGGATTAGTAATGGATGGGAGAATATTAATTGAAAGAGCGCAAATGGTAGCACAACAACATAGGATTGTTTTTGATTCACCTATTGATTTAATGTCATTAGTAAAGGAAATCTCTAATATAAAACAATCATTTACACAATACGGCGGTGCAAGACCCTTTGGAGTAAGTTTATTGTTTGGGGGTGTAAGTGCAAGACCACAATTATTTGTAACTGATCCTACAGGAATCTTTTTTGAGTATAAAGCAACGGGTATAGGGGAAAATGAGATTGAAATAAAGCAAATACTTGAAAAAGAATATAGGGAATCAATTAGTGTTGTTGATGGCATTAAATTAGGAATTAGTATTCTTAAGAGAGTATTAAATAAGGAATTTGATGTTGATAGATTAGATGTTGCTTATATATCTTCTAAAGATAAGCAATTTAAGAGATTTACCAAAGAAGAGCTGCAAAAAGCAAAATGACCTCAATTGACAAGGCGGTAACTGCACATTGTAAGAAAGAAGGAAAACATTTTGAAATTTTAGTTGACTGTGAATTAGCTATGAAATTCAAGCACGGACAAAATGTTTCTATTCGTGATGTTGTTGTTACTAATGATATTTTTTATAATGTTAAGAAGGGTGATAAGGCTTCTGAATCTGACTTAAAGAAATTTTTTAATACATCTGATACCTTAGAAGTTTCTAAGATAATAATCCAAACTGGTGAAGTTGCTTTGACTTCTGATTATAGGGAAAGAATAAGAAAAGAGAAAAAATTACAAATAATTAATTTAATTCATAGAAATGGTGTTGATCCCCAGACAGGAATTCCACATCCGCCGCAGAGAATTGAAGCTGCAATGGAACAGGCAAAAGTAAGAATTGATGAGTTTAAGCCTGCTGATCAACAGATTGAATCTATCTTAAGTGCTATAAAGGCTATAATCCCAATAAAATTTGAAACCCGTGAGTATGCTGTTAAAATTCCTGCGCAATTTGCTGCTAAATGTTTTGGTATTTTGAAAATGTATAAATTGTTAAGAGAAGAATGGCAAAATGATGGCAGTCTAATTGCATTAGTTGAGTTGCCTGCAGGAATAAGCGAGGAGTTTGAAGGTAAATTGAATTCTGCTACTGCTGGAGACGTGGAATTTAAGATTGTTAGTAAAAAATAAAGTTGGGGGGGCAAAATGACAAGTAAAGAAAAATGGGCTTTGAATTTTTCAATAGTTGTTTTAATATTGGCTACTTTATTGATCATAGCTTTGTTTTTGAGATTAGTTGGAGTAATCTAAAAATTGACAACTTTAGATTTAATTTTGGATATTATAAACGGCATTGTTGTTCTGGTTGGCTTTGCTTTAGTTATCTATTCTTTTATGACTGCGCCAGATGATTTTTGGCGTTTTGTTCATGGTGCGTGGTTTATTATTGTCGTATTGAATATTTTTATAAACAAGCTTAGATTTGGCCGTTTCTAATCTAAATTTTACAAAAAAATAGGCAGATTTATAAATCTAATATCTCTATTTTATTCATGCAAAAAGAGGATATGAGTAGAGAAACAAATCCTTATTTGGATAAGATATTTGGAGTGTGGTTTAAAAAAATTGTTACTGCATTTCTAATTTTAGTTTTATGTATATTCTTACTTTTTGGGCTGTTAAATAATTGGATTAATCAAGATTTGGGTTTACAAATTGCATTTTTGATTATAGGATCAATACTAGGAGCGTGGCTTTCAAATGGGAAGGATTGAACAAGGAACATGGGGGATTATAGGAGCAATTATAGGAACTCTTATAGTATATGTTATAAATAGTAAGTTCTCAATTATAGGAGCAATTATAGGAGCAATTATAGGATATTATCTGGGAAAAGAGGCTGGTTAAGATGATAAGAAAAACAATTATTGTTTCATTAATTTTTTTATTGTTGGTTTTGATAGGTATGGTTGTGTTTGTATTGCTGAATTTAAAATGAATCTCATTAAAGCCTGTTTAAACCCTAAATTTAGCCAAAAATCTGGAAAACAGGTAGTTTTAAAAAGGTATTAATTCTATGATTTGTGTTGTGAGAAGAAGAAAATGGGAATATTAGTAAAAGAAAGAGATATAGTAGTGCCGGGAGATATCTTGGCTACAGGAATGGATTTCTTACCTGCGGGTGGGTCTTTTAGAGATAAAGATAATATAGTATCTGGTCAAGTGGGCATGGTGCAGATTGACAATAGATTAATTAGAGTTTCACCTTTATCAGGGAGATATTTCCCTAAGAGAGGAGATACTGTTATTGGAAAGGTTATAGACATTACATTTGGGGGTTGGATCGTTGATATTGGGTGTGCTAAGGATGCAATGTTGGGATTAAAGGATGCAACTTCTGAATTTATTGAAAGAGGGGCTGATTTAACACAATATTTTAATATAGGGGATATAATTGTTGCAAAAATTGTAAATGTTACGAGAGTTAAAAGTGCTGATCTAACTACAAAAGGTCCTGGTTTAATGAGATTAACAAGAGGCAGATTAATTGATATACAATCAACTAAGGTTCCAAGAGTTATTGGAAAGCAGGGCAGTATGGTAACTATGGTAAAAGAAATGACTGACACAAGGATAACTGTTGGACAAAATGGTAAGGTGCAGATATTAAGCACTGATCCTGAAATGGAATCAATTGCAGTTGAGGCAATAAGATTCATTGAAGCGAATGCTCATAAATCTGGTTTAACTGAAGTTGTTAAAAAATTGTTAGAAGAAAAAACAAAAGGTAAGAAACCTATTACTAATCCAGAAATCACAAAAGAAAAAACTGTTAGAGAGGAATCCCATGTATAAGAAAAGATTTGATGGAAGGAAAATTGATGAGTTAAGAGAAATGGAAGCTAAGGTTGGTGTAATTAAGAGAGCAGATGGAAGTGCTATGTTTAAGATTGGAAAAACAATTGCAATAGCTGCTGTTTACGGTCCAAGAGAATTACATCCAAAATTTTTACAGAATCCAGAAGAGGGTGTTTTAAGATGTAATTATAATATGATGGCTTTTTCAGGTTCAGGAGAAAGAATAAGACCAGGACCTAGTAGACGATCAAAGGAAATTTCACATATAACTGAAAAAGCTTTGTTACCAGTATTAAATTTAAAAGAATATCCCGGGACTGTTGTTGATGTTTTTATAGAATTATTACAAACTGATGCTGGGACAAGATGTGCTGGAATAACGGCTGCTGCAATGGCTTTAGCTGATGCAGGGTTTTTTATGAAAGATTTAGTATCTGCAATAAGTATTGGAATAATAGAAGATCAGATTGTTGTTGATGTTGATAAAGAAGAAGAGGATTATGAAAAAGGAATGTGCGATATGCCCATGGCTTTCATGCCTAGAACTGGTGAAGTAACCTTATTACAATGTGATGGTTTTGTTACAAACGAACAATTGAAAAAGGCCTTAGAGTCCGGGAAAGAGGCTTGTAAGAAGATATATGAACTTCAAAAAAAATATTCTCAACTTGATTGGCTTCAAATCACTCAATTCATGATTGACATTAATGCGTTTATCTGGTCTCTGGAAAGTGGTCTCAAGTCAGGAAAAGAAGCTCTTAAAAATCCTCATTATATTTTAGATGAAGTAAATAAAGAAGCTCTCTCGAAGCTCGGAGCAACAACTATCATTATTCGAAATTTCAACCATTTACGAGTCAGCTTTAA
>CAYIHC010000015.1:0-5479 GCA_964363105.1 Candidatus Woesearchaeota archaeon
ACTTGGCAGAAGTTAATCCTAGATACCATTTAACATCTAATTTATTGAGAACAAAAAATAAAAGCTCCTTATCCATATACTTGCAGAATTTTAATTCTCTCTCTTCTATTGAATTTATGTAGTAATAATCCAGAAATATTCTTTTAATATAGTTTTGCCTAGAGAGATACCATAAGGCGTTAGTTATGCTAACCCTTTTTATCTTATTATTGTAGTCTTTGATTAGCTTAACTATATCTTTCTTTCTCATTATTTTCTCTCCTCGGTTTAAGAGTGCAGAGTAAATTGATTTTAATTTTCCCATAGATTAACATACAATAGCTATTATTTAAACCTTTTGTTTTGTTTAATAAACTGCTACTTTATAGCAGTTTTTAGAATAACAATGTTTAAGCTTAACTTCTAAAGAAGATATTGACAGGAAACAAATTTTTGATATAGCATATTTCCAGAAGAAATATTTAGGTTAGGATAATTAAAAAGAGTTATAATTTATTTTTACTCTACATAAACTCTCAAGAATATCTGCTGCTTCTTTTACATTGTAAGGATATCTTAAAACTTTTAATCTTTCGCAGGCATCTCCTAACATTTTCTTGTAGGTATCTAAGACAATTCGATCTGGCATTTTTTCAAATGAGTCTAAAGCCGTTACAGTTTCCAAAGCTCTTATCACCCCCCCACTATTTTTTCAAAAGAGATATCTGGCTGTTCTAGTCTTAGTCTATTCCTTAAGAGGTTATAACCCCGAAGATGATGCTCTAAACTCATTGCTATATTTATTTCCATAAAACAGATCTAATAACAAAACATTTAAGATTATCGCAAATTTAAAGACTTCCAATTAAAAAACAATAAACCAATTAAATATCCAATTAATCCACCAAACAAAACATCGCTCAAATAGTGATATCCAGTATAAACCCTAGTAACACCTTCTAGAACCCCAATTAAAATCCAAAAATATCCGAATTTTCTATTTATGTAAAACGCAAACGGTAATAAACTAAAAACAGCACCAGTATGCCAGCTTGGAAAACTACTATTAAAAGAAGCAAAGTTATAATCAAACATCTCAATTTTAGCATTTTCAATCACTTCAAAAGGTCTCATTCTTCCAATAAAATACTTCAAGATAGTTATTATTACCCCTGTGCTCAAAAACCCAATAACCGCATTAATAATCTTCCTTTTATCCCTAAAACACAAAAGAATAACATTAACTATTAATAAAACATAATCCTTCAACAATAAATAAAAATACTTAAATATTAAATCCAATACACTATTCCTTAAACTAAAAACAAGACTACTAAAACCTTTATCCATAAAAAAGCTCAAAACCATCAATAATCCGGCTAAAATCCAATAAATCATAAAATTATCATAAAACTACCATATAAAAATATTTTTATAGTTCCTTTTTATCACTATTTAAATGATTAACAACATTTTAACAATCTTAAGACTTATTTTAGCACCCATTATATTCTACTTCTTATTAAAATCAGACTTTACAACAGCATTTGCTTTCATTTTGATAGCAGCTATAACAGACCTATTAGATGGCTATTTAGCAAGAAAATTAAGAAAAACTTCAAATTTAGGAAAGTTCTTAGATCCGCTAGCTGATAAAGTATTAATCTTTTTGGTATTATTAGCCTTATTCTTGATTAATAAAATAACTATTCTAGAACTATTAGTATTAAGCATTAGAGAACTAACAACTGCGCTCTTCGCATTAATAGCCATAATAGACAAAAACAACAATATAAAGAAATTAACAAGAACAAATATAGGAAAATTAACAACCGTATCTCAATTTACATTTATTTTAATTGTTCTTTTAAATATAACCACCTTAAGAGATATATTTTTAGTGATTACAGCAATATTATCAATAACTTCAACAGTAGATTACCTAATAAAATATAAGCATCATTTAAAAACTATTAAACCATTAACAATAGAATTATTAAAATTTACCATTGCCTTGTTATTGGGCATCTTTTCAAATATATTTTATTTTATTTTCACGCCTTTAACAGTATATCCAACATATATTATTTCGAATATTTTCATAAATTCAACATTAATAGAAAACGCATTAATTATTGATGGAGTAATATTCAGATTTATCCCAGCTTGTATTGCAGCTTCAGCGTATTTATTATTGGCAATTTTAATATTAACAACAAAAAGTATAAACTTAAAAAAATGTTTCAAATTATTTGTTATTGGTTCATTATTAATCTTAGCTGCAAACATTTTAAGATTAGAATTTTTAATCTATTTATACAGAAATTTTTCAATAGAGCTGTTCAACACGATTCATTTATTTATCTGGAAAGTCTTAGCATCTATGTATGTTGTTTTAGTCTGGATTTTCCTAACTAAATACTACAAAATAAAAGAAATCCCAGTATATTCAACTTTAAAAGAAGTTTACAATCATTCTTTACTAAAAAAGTTAATCTTTAAACCTTGAGTTAAATTGCCATAATCTTACTTCATTCACTAAACTTTTAATGGGTTTAAATTCAAACCTATAAATATCCCCCAATCTCATAACAGAACCAATTACAGCCAGTCTCATAAAATACTGGTTATCAAAACTATATTCTAAGAAAGACTTTCTTTTAATCTGTTCTCCAACTCTGACTACATGTTCAAAATCATCAACAGCTAAATTTAAACCACGATCTTCTCCTAGCATACATAGATTATATTTTGCCTCTCCTCTAGAGAATAAAGCCAATAAATTATCACTAAAAGCCTTCAAAACAGAACTAGAAATCTCCATTGCAGCATCATATTGTTCCAATTGCATATAAGCATAACTCAACAAAGCGAGATCTTGATAAAAACTCCAGCCACTCGGCATTGTCCCTCTAGACATTTCTCGATCCCCTTGAGTTATTTTTCTTAGATTAGTAACTGCATTAACGTATTTTGGAGTTTCAAGTCTAAGATGAGCAATTGCCTGTCTTCGTAAAGCAGGTATATTCTCTGGTTCTTCTTTTAAAACAACCCCACAACGCTGAATTGCTAATTCAAGTCTCCCTTCCCGAAAATCCTTTTCAGCATCATTAAGAATAATTGAAATGTTATCCATCTAATCTAAGCAATCAATACATTTTTAAAACTAATGCACTATCAATTTCTTCTTATGTTTCTTATATATCCACCACGAAATTAAAATGATAATAGTAACAACTAAAGTAAAAATCTCAAATTTCCCATTCAAGTAATCAACTACTTTCTGACCGAAATACATTACAAAAATAGCAACTATAAAAAATCTTAAACCTCTGCTAATTAACGACATTAAAACAAAATTCCAAAATTTAATATAAAACACACCGCCAGCAATTGTAAATACCTTATAGGGTATAGGTGTAAATCCAGCAATAAAAATAGCCCAGCTTTCATACTTATTAAATAAATTATGAACTTTTTTTATTTTCTCTTCAGAAACAAATCTTTTCAAGACAGCCTCTTTTCCAACATACCCAATCAAATAACCAAACATACCACCAAGAACACTTCCAATAGTGCATATCAAAGCAAAAAACAAAGCCTTGTCAGGTTCTGCTAAAGATAATATAATCAATAAAACATCGGGAGGTATAGGAAAAAATGAACTCTCAATAAATGCCAAAACAAATAATCCGAACCAGCCTAAAGATCCAAAAACAGTTTCAGTCCATTTAACTAAATCACTAAGCATTATCTAATCCCCTCAATATTAATAAATCCTCATTAGTCAGTTTAAGGCCTTTTTTTAATTTCTCTTCTACTTTAATTGCCTTTTTAGCGATAATATCTTTTTGATTCTTTAGTTTAATCTCAATTTTCTTAGCTTTAGCTCCTTTTATATTCTTCTCAATTAAATTTATTTCTCTTTTCTTAATATTATAGATTCCTAAATTAGCAGTATAATTTGTTTTATGTTTCTTATACTCCTTAAATATTTTATTGCTTTCCTTTCTTAAACTATTAATCTTTTTAACTGAAGAAAAAAATCTTTCATATTCCACATTATTCTTCTCCCTCATCTCAATAAATTTTTTATGAAATTCATCAGCCTTTTTCTGTAATTCATCAATGTTTTTACTCATTGATCTAATCTCGCTGTATAATTTAAACAATTCTTTATTCCCTTCATACTGGCTTTTTAATAATTTAATCTTCTCCATAACTGCTTTCTCTTTTTCAAAATCATAACCTTCTGTTTCTATTTTTAATTCCAAATCTTCAATAGCCTTAAGAATATTTTCAGGATTAGTTAACTCTTCACCGCCTGAAAGCGTATTATATTGTTTTCTTAATTTTTTTATTTCCTCTATTAACTTTCTGGCTTCTCTGTCGCACTTATCTCTCTCTCCTTTTAATTCAAAAAAATTCAATGAGTTTTTATCGTTCTCGGATTTAATGCCTTTTACTTCTTCTATTAATTTCTTTACTTCCTTATTAATCTCTTTAAGCTTACTGAATTCAGCTTCTTTTAATTTACTTGAATTTTCTATATGTTTCTCTAATTCAAACAATTCTTTCCTTAATCCCGATTCCCTATTAAAAAGCTCTTTATCACTAGCCATTATTTATAGGTTAAACTACAATTTTTAAATATAGTGGTAAAAACCAAATTATCAAATTTTATGATTTAGACTCAAATGTAACTCTCGAGCATAACCATCAAGTTCCATATCCATAACAACATAATCAACTAAACGGTTATACAGTTTAAGTGCAACAGCAAATAATTCGCCTTTCTTTGGAATCCTTTCAAAAGACCAAACTCATCCGAAGCAATTCCAAGCTCAAGAACAAACTCTTGCCGATTCATCTTTTCCAAAGCTATTGAATCTCTCGGTAATTGTTCTAATATTTGTTCAGCTTTATGCAATCGTTCTAATAATTGACTTGTGTTCATTTTAATAAAAGAAAGGAAGTTTACCCAAATAATGAAGATAAACCAGCACTTGCCTTTTCTTCCTCAGCTTTCTTTTCAGTTTCACTCTTTTCAGGTTTTGCCTCTGCTTTCTTCTCTTGTGCAGGAGCAGCAGCTTGAACAGCAACAGGAGCAATTGAAGCTTGTTTTATTATCTCTTCTATATTAACACCCTGTAAAGCAGCAACTAAAGCCTTTACTCTTCCATCATCAGCTTTAACACCTGTAGATTCTACAACTTTTTTTAGATTAGCCTCATTTATTTCCTTTCCAGCCTTGTGAAGCAGCAATGCACCGTATAAGTATATCATTTTGATTCCCTCCATTAGTATCATTTAGATTGACTTTTTATTTTCATATCAGTAGCTCTTCTTAAAAAATCTGCCGCCACTTGAGAATCTCTGTCGAAATTTACAGTAGCTTGATTTTTTAACCCACTATTTCGGACATCCATAGGATTAGTATTTAAACTTTTCCCCCCTATGATTTCAGACACTTTTTTACTCACACTCTCAACTATTTTAT
>CAYIHC010000015.1:5489-7030 GCA_964363105.1 Candidatus Woesearchaeota archaeon
TGATCTTCCCGCCAACTATTTTAGGCTTAATATGAACAGCATTCTTAGCCTCTTCTTCTATCAAAGCCTCAACATTTTCAGTTATTCTGGCTATTGAATTTGTATCAACTTCAACTTTTTTAATCTCAGCCTTAACAGGTTCTGCCTCAGCTTTTTTCTCTTCAGTGGGAGCTTCTTTTTCAACTTCTTTTACAGGTTCAGCTTTAACTTCTTTCAACAGTTCAGGTTTAGTTTCAATGTTTTCAACAATAGTAGTTGGTTCGTAACCTGTTTTTTCTTTTAACAATAACGCTGCTTTTTCAACATCGCCTAAAATTTCACCAGTGTTTTCATCAGTCATAACACCTAACTTCTTAGCAACACCGCTTGCGATTCTATAAGCTTTACTCAATAACGGATTAATGGTCTCTTCTGTTAAATAACCGATCTCTACACCCAAGTATAAAGCATCTCTTGATAGATTAGCTATTGAATTAATAATGTAAGTTTCATCTATATCTAAAACTTCTCTTGATAATACTTCTCCATCGCAATAAGTAAAATTAAGTTTCAAACCGATTTCCATAGGCTCCATTCCAAACTTAGTCATTAAATCAGCCTGTTCTGACTTTATAACCTCACCTTGTTTAACTAATACTTTGTCTTCCTTTATAGCAATTTTACCGCCTTCAACACCAGTCTTCAAACCAAATCTTCCAAGTTCCCCAATCATAGGGCCTGCCATAAAATTAGTAGGACCTGCCTTTATTACAATATCAAAAGGAGCAATCTGGCCTGCTTTGGCTTTTGTGTGAGCAATATTTTTCTTTAATTTTTTAAATATTTTAAATGCATCCTCATTAGTAAATAATAAAGCAGCCTCACCTTTTACATTTTCAATCACTTTTTCCATATTTGGTCTTTTTATTTCTTGCAAAGCTCTTTTCAGTAAATTAGTTCTTGCCATTTTTAATTCAGCAACTTCTCTTAATCCTGCCTTTAATTTTAATAATTGAGAAGCAGGTAAACCTTCCATATCAACCAAGCCAATTAATTTATAGTTAGAAGCTAAACTTTTAATTAGATTAACCTCATCCTTTTTCCATTGTGCTGCTTTAGCCTCTACTTTATTCATTTTGTTTCCTCTTTAGTTTCTTTTACTTCCTTAGCTTTAGTTATTTTTTCTTTCACAATTTTTTTATTATCTGTATTTAATTTAAACCCACTGCCGAATTTATATACAGGCCCCATGGTTAATTTTAACAAAAGATTCTTAACATTATTCCTTCCCTCAGGTAAAATAGTTAAGAGATAATCATACATATCTTTTATGTTCTCAGCTAATAATTCATTCTTAGAATCTTCTTTCCCGACAGAAACTTTTATGTTTGCATCTGTTTTTGTTTGTAGTCTCTTTAAAAATTGTAATTTATTTTTTATATCCCCCAAATCGGCATTCGGTAAAAAAACACAACCAGCACCAGGATTAGGCATCTTACCTCTTGATCCCAAATATCTACCTAGTTTATTAGCCACTAAAGCCATTAAATCCGCTTGTGCTA
>CAYIHC010000015.1:7040-12077 GCA_964363105.1 Candidatus Woesearchaeota archaeon
CTATTAGCTAGTTTTTTTGAATCTTTTTTATTAACACCCATTAAGCCCAATTGTGTTTTTGTAATCACATAATCAAATACTTTATCCGCCCTTGTTTTTACAGTTTCATCACAAAAGCAGCATATTTTAACTTTAGAAAATGAATGTTTTAATGGATGAAAACTGGAAACAGGTGTCTTTTTAATGTCTAACCCTTTTAAATTTACTACTAAATCTATACTTTGATTAAAATTCCTTTTAGGTCCTTTAGCCTTTACTTCCTCTATTGCTTTCTTGATCTCATCAACTTCCATATGTCCCTCCTACATTAAGTAGTATAACGGGTAATTTTACCCCAATTTAGGTATTTATATAAGTTTCGCTGTGCATTTTACAATAACAAAAAACAAGAATATTTTTAAATCTCTACATTCTTATTAATTACATGATAAAAAGGGGTATTTTATTAGGTCTTATTATATTCAACATAGCTTTAATTGCCTTAAATGCACAAGCTCAACTATTCTTTTCAGGAGTTACATTAACCCCCAAGGTTGTAACATTAAATGAAAAAATAAATTTAACAATAACCGCAGATAAATCATTTAAATTCTATGACACTGCTTCTGTTTGTGGTGTTACAGGAAAAAGAGAAATACCATTAAATGGACTTAGATTTTCAAGAGCAGTAATTCAAAACAACACATGTATAAGAAATTGTCAAACAGAAAGATGGTTTGAAGGCAATGTAAATGCTACATTTTCGTTTCCATCAGACACTCAAGATGGAACTTTTTCAGTAAATGTATATGGCTGTAGAGTTGTAACAGGAAGATGGAATTGCACATGGTTCTCAGGCATAGTTCAATACGCAAGTGATATTATCCCCCCGGTTATCTTAACATTAACACCCGATAATAATGTTGTTGTCACAAATGGAAAAGACTTACAATTATCAATGACATTTAATGATCAAGGTGCTGGAATAGACTCAACTAAAGTTTCTTTCATCTTAAAGGGAAAAAATACTGTCCAGGAAGAAAACATTAAAGCTACAACCGTTACTTCAACATCAGCATCAGCCAAAGTAAAGGAAGAACTTCTCAAAGGGCATTACTCAGTTACAGGAATAATATTAGATAAATCGGGAAACAGAGCAACGAAAACAAATATATTTGATGTTGGTCTCCCACATGAAACAGCTTTAATAGTTAAAGACTTATTACCCGAAGGCGGAGCTTCCTCATCTTCAGACAGGGCAAAATGGCTAATAAAAACCTTAGCTGAAGGCTTGCAGGAAATTGAGTTGGGTGGATTGACAAATAATGTTTTTACAGATAAAAATTCAGGTGAAGGTATAGTATTAATTGATTCCAATAGTAATTCTGATAGTTGGACAGCTCAACAAATGATAATTAAATCAGAACGTGGAACTCACAACATTTTCATACCTGCAGGTTCAAATATCGGCTGCGGTCAGGGAAGATTAAGCAATGTTAAATATTATGTTGCTGCTGACGGTTCAACATATTTTGCAGATCCATTAAACAATGGTTGTGGGACACCGTTACTAGCGCCAGAAGATGCTTTAAAATCATCGCATATTGCAAGGAGAGCAACATGAAAATATTAAAATTAATTGTATTCAGTATATTATTATTCTCAATAACAGTTACAGCCTTACCAGTAGAATATACTGCTTACGGATTTGGTCCATCACAATTAATAGAAATTGGAACAGGTAAAGAACATATTCAAAAAAGAATAAATGCTCCTGAAGATTCAATTATTACCGGCGCTGGACTGGGTTTTAAAAATGGAAGAGTTACTAATCTCGGCATTTGGTATAAAAAAATAGATCACGGCGGTCCTAGTGTAGAAACTTTTAAATCATTAAACAAATTTAATATGGAAGTTGCTGTTACAGGAAAAGATTCATTTCTAGGTTTATTGCCTGGAACAGAAGAGTCATGTGATAAACTAAAAAAAGATAAGGACAAAGTAGCAGATATAATTAAAAATGGAAACAGGCAGGAAAGGGAAAAAATAGCTGATTTCCTCTTAAACAAGGCAAAACCTATAAACGAAGATGAAGAAAATTTAGATGCAATCATAGAATTATTTTATGATATAAAAAAGAAAGAAGATTGTGGAATCGGATCAACAGAGAGTTGTTTTACTAATAAAAATGAACTTGCAACACATATAACCGCCGACGATAGAACAGACGAAAGAGAAGAAATTACAGATAATATCAGAACTCTAAATTGTCAGGAAAAATTTCCAACAGTTTATAAGATTGATTCACCAAGATATGTTTTAACAAGATTGTCTTTTTTAGTATGCGAAGCAATGCAGTTCTTTTATCAGGATTATGATGCAAAAGGAAATTTTCTGCAGGAATCTGAAATAAAACAGATAAAAGGATCTGGCTTCCCAGGATTTCATAAAAGTTGTGCAGGTGAAGAAAAAGCAGAAAGATTTCCAGCAGGCAATGTAATAACAGGAATAGGAACGGGGATAGAAATTGATAGCTAAATCAAAAATAAAACTTGTATTGATATTGGTGATTTTATCTATTATTGCCTATGCATGTGGTGATAAAGACGATGTAAAAGTAAGAATGGTTACTCAGTTAAATATGTCCAAGTTTGATTTTGAATCTGAAAATTTAACAGTTACATTGGAAGATGCTTTAAAAGAAGTAACCCCAAATTTAGATCTTCCATCAGGCTCAAGAGTAAAATTATTATTCGGTTCACCATACCCCCAAGCAAGAGAAAGTAAAGTAAAGGGATTCTGGACTAAAACAAATTCAAGAGTCTCTTTATGGCAGGATACTTTCAAAGTATGCGTTGATTTAAATGAGAATGACATATGTGATTTTTTTGAAAACTATGATTTCAATGAAGAGAGATGTAAAAGCACAGGTTATTTATGGACAGACAAAGATACTATATTTGAAACTTTTTTTGATAATTGCTGCGGAGATGATGCAGAAGAGTTTGGTATAGTTGGTCAGGATGCTTCTGTATCTTGTTGTAATACAAAAGATTCCTGTGTTGTAGGTGGAGAATGTTTTGATAATAAACAATGCAACACACAAGGACAGTATTGCAATGCAGGAACATTTGAAAAAACTGATGGAAACTTAGATCAGGTAGACGATAGATGTGTAAATTTTGTTGCCTGTAATCTTGACACAAATGTTGCTGAACCATGTAGGGATGAATGGCAATGCTCTCAATGGGCTAATTGCACAGACATAAAATCACAAAGAACAAGAAGCTGCATTGATTTAAATAATTGTGGCACAAACTACAACAAACCAGATCCATTTGAAACACAAAGTTGCTTGCAATTATTGAATTGTATAGACAAAGACAATGATGGTTATGGTAAAAATTGTTTCACAAATGTAAGCAATGTTATAACTTATAAAGAAAATGACTGCAATGATGATAATAATCAAATAAATCCCAACTCAACAGAAATTTGTGATGGAAGTGATAATAATTGCGACGGAACAACAGATGAAAATTGTCCTTGCATACACGGCCAAACAAGATCCTGTGGTTCCCAGGTAGGAGACTGCAGTAGAGGCATACAAATATGTCAAAGGGGTTTGTTTAGCGTTTGCTTCTCAGGCAATAATGCAGTATTTGAAATATGCAATGATGGTTTAGATAATGATTGCGACGGATTTACAGATGAAAATTGTCCATGTCAAGATAACACCACGAAAGAATGTGGAAAAAATATTGGTATTTGTAAAAAAGGAACTCAAAAATGCGTCTCAGGAGTCTTAACAGTATGTGAAGGATCTGTAGAAAGTTCTCCTGAAAATTGTAATGACAGCTTGGATAATGATTGTGATGGAAAAGTAGATCCGTTTGATGAAAATTGCAATACAAATTTAATAACAGATACTAATAAACAAAATTCCTGCACAGACAAACAGTGTAACAATCAGGAAACCTGTCTTAAAGATAATTCCAAACCTGCTGATTGTGGAGGTCCTTGTCCAAAATGTCCAGGAGATCCAGAGATTCCAATAACAGTAACCCAACAACCACCAAGAAAGAACGCAGAAATAACAGAACCTGAAGTAACAGAAATTCCAGAACAAAAAGAAGAGCCTCAAAGTAGTCCATTCAGTAGGATATTTGTAATAATTATTATAGCTATACTTGTTCTGTTAGGTATGATAGTTGCCTTCCATAAAAGAATAAAAACAAGAATAACTAGTATAAAAACAGAAACATCTCAAAAATCCAATCAACAAAAATTATTTAAGCCATTGAGCCCAATAATTAAAAAGAGAGAAAGCAAGGTTGAAAAAGAATTAGAAAAAAGTTTTGAAGAAGCAGAAAAAGCATTAAAGGATTAAGTTCTGAAAAATACCAATATTGGTTCTGAGTTTATTCCGCTTAAATCCATACAGTTTACTATATAAAAGTAAAACTTCCCTGGATTTAAATCAATATTCAAACTGCATTCAGATTTATCTATTGCTCGGATATAACTGCAGCTTCCAGGATAAACATCCCCAGGAGGTGGAACATTTATAAAATTATTTATTAAATTAGGACTCATAACTAAATTACTTGAAATATCAACAAAATTACATCCTAAAACCGCTTTATCAATTTCAACTTTTAATTCTCTTTCATTTACATTTACAATTTTATTTTGTAAGTTTATGTTTTCAATTAATGGTAAAGCACTTACAGGTTTCCTACTTACAGAAATAATTAAAAATTCTGTTTTAAGATTGCTGTCTTCCCCTAAACATGAAACTGTAGCTCTTAATAATCTGTCATTTGGACTATAAGGAATCAATAAATTACCATTATGATTCACACCAAAATCCTCGCTTATCTTTAACATGTCGCTGAATTTAAGACTGTTATCATATCCGTATCTGCATATTGCCTTTTTATTTGTCGTAACTAACAAAGGTGTATTTATTATATCCCAACTAAACAATTGATTCTGCATAGGACTATTAATAGTTATCTCAAGCTCTTCTTCACCCCCCTTTACACAATTTTCTGT
>CAYIHC010000016.1:0-12009 GCA_964363105.1 Candidatus Woesearchaeota archaeon
TGACCCGCTCTTTTACCTGAACCAGCCATTCCCCTTCCACCTTTGCTTCCACCCCCTCTATGTTTCTTTTTAGCAAAACCATGGAACTTGGAGCCTCTCATCTTAACACGCCTTTTGCGTCTTCTAACCACCATTTAAATCATTCTCCTGATTAATTCATTAATATGATCCTTTCTGTATCCCAAAGCACCACCCATTGAATAAGGTTTTTTTATTCCACCTGATTCAAATCCTTTTAGAGGCGGATTTAATCTAAAAAAAGTCTTAAAACCAGGGATGTCTTTAAAGGTTTTTTTCATCTCAAAATATCCATTTGAAAATTCTTCAATGGTTGTTTTAAGCTTACTATTCAAATAGTCTTTTGTTAATGGTTTATTTCCAGCCAATCTTCCTTTCTTTTCAAGTAAAATTTTAAAAGTATCAACATCAATTTCTCCCCAGGTTATATAGTCTTTAACTAATTTTATCATCCCAATGTAATTTGGTTGATTTGGAATAACAATGCAATTATTTACCTTATATAATCTTAACATTTTCATAGTGTCATTTATCTTTGCAGCTATCATAGTGGGACCTCTTACTCTTATTACTGCTAAAATTTGATTATTCACTTTCTTTTCCATCGTTTACTCCCAACATTTTTTCTTGTCCGCCTGAAATCTTTATCTTTGTTAATTGTTTCAAAGCATTAAAACAGGCAGTTGCAACATTTAATTTCGAAGCAGTAGTTCCTTCTAACTTTGAATAAATATCTTTTATCCCTGCAGCTCTTAATATTTTTTGTGTTCCATCTTCAGCAACTAAACCTGAACCCTTTGGAGCAGGACTTAGCAGTATTCTTATACTCCCACACTTTCCTTGAACACTAAAAGGGATAGAGTGTTGTGTTCTGCAATGACAGTCCCATGAGCCACAGCCTCTTTTAATCTTAATCATATTTAGTTTAGCATTTCTTAAAGCCTTTTCCCTTGCAGGAACAGTTTCTTTAGCCTTCCCAACACCCACACCCACAAAACCATCATTGTTTCCAACAACAATTGCTGTCTGGAATTTAGGTTTGTTTCCTTCTGCTGTTTTCTTTTGTGTTTGTTTCCAGACAGATGCTTTACCACCGCCAAATTTACCCTTAGATTGACCAATTTCAAGAAATTCCGAAGACAAATTCTTAGCCATTTGGTCAATGATTTCACTTTCCATAATCCTATGGCCTGTGTTAAAAACACCATCAAGACTGTTAAACTTTCCATCTTTTACTAATCTTCCCAACTCAGTCCTAGGCTTCCAGCTAGTTGGATCAAATTCTTTCTTTATTGAAACTCCGATTTCAACCTCATGTCTCGGTTCTTTATTGTCTTTCACTTTTCACTCCTAATTTTATTTAATAAACTTTCAAAATCTTTCTTAAACACATCTTTATTTTTTGTTTGATCTCCTTTTAGTCTTCCTTCCACTGGAAATACATCTCCGGAAACAGGAATCTTCAGACCACCGTCAAGAATTCCTTTCAACACAGCAAATATAAAATTTCCTTTGATAATATTGTAAATTCCTAGATCAGGTATTCCCTCAACAATATTCTTTCCAAGCGCAACTTTAGCAGAATACACCCCTGTCAGATAAGCAGCAGGAATATTTTTACATGAGTGCTTCCATCCAATTTTTTTCAGACTTCTTGAAGTAATAGTTAATAATACTTTATCCCCTGTTGGGATATAATTTATAAATTGGATTGTGATGTAATTATTACTTCTTCTAACTACTATTCTTGTCTTTCTTGACTTTAATAAATTTAATCTCTTCTCATAATTAGTGATACCTAATCTTCTTCTTCTAAATCCTAAGACTTTATACTGTCTCATGTTTAATTAATCCTCGCTCTTCAATATAATTCCTTAAATGTCTCTTGCTTTTGAAAAATCCACCCTTCGCCATATAATATAGTTGTCTGTAAACTTCACTACTGATCAACTTCTTTTCTTTAATTATTCTTAATATCTTTCTCTGGTTTCTTATCTTAATAATCCAGCTTCTCTTCGGTGGAGTTCTCGCAGTCTTTCTACCCTTTCTTTTTCCAATCCCTTTTGTTCTTCCAGTTCTCTTCAAAAGTGCTCTTTTTCTTACTCTAAATCTCGCTATCCCTCTGCTGTTTTTCTTTAAAATTAATCCTTTATTAACCAAAGATCTTAAGTCAGCTTTTGTTATTGCTTCTTTAACTTCTTTCAATTTAGTGCTATCTATAAAAACACGATCTTTGCCAACACCCAACATTCTTGCAATTGTTTCTTTCTTTTGGTTTAGTTTCATTTTCCTTCCAACACCTTTCGTTTTAATTCGGTTTCAACCTTCTTTTTCTCTTCATCACTAATTTCTTGTTCTTTCTCTTGCACTGGTTTTACAGTCTCACTAACCTTCTTCTTAATTTCTTTTCGTTTTTTAAGGTCTTCTATAATATTCTTAACATACATCTCAGGCTTTACTACGTTTAAAAGCGTTAGTTTCATCTCTAATGCCTTTTTGATGATTTCAACTCTTTTTTTCTTCCCAATTCCTCTTCTTAAAATAATATAGTCTTTTGCCTTTGATAAGTCCTTTAAACTAGAGATTAATACTCCTTTTCGTCCTTTAGAATCAAGACCCTTTATTTTTTTCGAAGAACCATATCCAATCTGCACAGGGTTAATCTTACCTTTAAACATGACTCTAGTCTTAGAATGCCTGCCTCTAGGTCTTCTCCACTTATAACCAAGTCCTTTTTTCTTCCTATATCCCTGTCTAACAAAATCAGGTTTATCCTTTCTCAATTCACTTATTTTCAATTCCATCTTAATCAGCCTTCTTTGTTATATAGATTCCATCTTGGAATACTCTTTTATCAAATCCAGGTCTTATCGTAATCTTTTCAATACTGGCCGCAGTTTGTCCTGCAAGCGACTTATCAGGAGATTCCACATTCACAACATTGCCTGAAACATTAACCTTAACATTTAACGGTATCTCAACAGCACGTGGCACTTTTTCACCCAATAGATTTCTTACCACTAATTGTTTTCCTTCAACCCCAACCTTAATAGGAAAATGCCCAGAACAAACCTTTAATTCATATATATAAGGATTAACAACCCCCTTAACATTATTTTCAAGGATAGCCTTGAAAGTGGGGACTATCATCTTTTCTTTACTATTAAGTTTCTTACCTTCCACTTTAATCAAATTACCTTCAGTCTTTATAACAATCTTAGGATGATAAAAATCACGTTTAATATTCCCTTTTGGTCCACTTATTTCTACTAAACTCCCAACTATATGAACACTTACCCCTTGAGGGATTCCAATATCCAGATTTATATTTTTCAGCACCATTTCTAGTATACATAAGCAATAAGCTTCCCCCCTAGACCAAGTTCTTTTGCTTCTTTGTTAGTCATAATCCCTTTCGGAGTAGATATTATTAAAAATCCAAAATCTTTTCCTATCAAGAATCTTTTCTCAAACTTTTCATACTCTTGTTTGGTAATTGGAAACCGTGGTTTAATAGCCAGGCATTTATTTATATTTCCGCTTAACTTTACTTTCAAAATATTCCCTTTTCCATCAGGAATTTCTTCAAAATCTTTTATGTAACTACTTTCTTTTAAAATATTTAAAACAGTCTTTAACATCTTCATCGAGGGTTTTATCATTACTTCAGACTTGGCCGCTCTCTCAGCATTCAACATCTTTGATAATGCTGCTGCAAAAGGATCGTGTTCCATTTTATGAATACTTCCTGAAGCCTATATTTTTTGCTTCATCTCTAAAACATCTTCTACACAAACTAAGTCCATACCTGCGTATGTGCGCCCTGAAACTCCCACATAACCTGCATCTTCTCGCACCAATTCCAAACTTTCTTTTTTTTGGAGCATTATGTTTTATGAATTTCTTTAGTTTGGCAGGCTTGGCTTTTAACTGTTTAAATACCTTTTTATAATGCTTGTTAGTCATTGTTCATTCTCCATAATAGTAATACCAAAATTTTTTTTCATAAATTCTATAGCTTCTTCCCTTTTTATTAAATGTCTCGCTCCGATTTTTCTCCTTCTTATACGTCTTAATTTTATAGAGTAACCCGGTCTTACTAAAGTAACTGCAACTTCAAGACCTATAATACCTATACTTGGGTCATATTTTATACTAGGGATATCTAAATATTCGTGAATCCCAAAAGAAAAATTACCACCACCATCAAAATTCTTTACACTTAGAGTATTGTTCTTAGCCTTTAATAATTCTCGTAATAGTTCTACTGATTTTATGCCTCTTATTGTAACCTTTGTGCCTATTTGTAAACCAGGTCTCAAACCCCAAGTAGGTATTCTTCTCTTAGCACTAGTTTTTACAGGTTTCGCACCAGTTATAATCCCTAAGAGCTTCACAGCTTTTTCTAACTCTTCTCCAGGTTTACCAACACCTATATTCAAACTTATCTTTTCAATCTTTATTTCTCGCATTAAATTTTCCATTTTAGTAAGTCAGTGTATTGTCCAACACAAAAACATACCTCCCAGAAGTTTCTATTAATTCTTTTCCAACTTGAAGTAAGACATTTCTCTTTCTTATAATGCCTGGTTTTATTTCACTTAATATACCAACTTTGCCTAAATACTTACCATCAATTAACATTACGTTAGCACCTCTCTCTAGTTTAACATGCTTAACTATTTTTTTTGTTGTTAAATCTAAAACCAAAGTATCACCAACAGAAATATTTTGGTCGTTTGTTAGAATATTAAAACCATTATCTAAATTGATTTGTAATACTCCTTTGTTTTGCAGCTTCTTCCCAACAATCTTACATGGCCTTAGATGACATTCTTCACTCTTTACAGGTTTAACTCCCCACTTTTTATCTTCTAAGATAGTTACTCTATAGTTTTCCTTTAATTCAGGGAATTCTATAATATCAAATAAACCTACGGGAAATTTCACATCTTTAATATATCTTTTATTTACCATGAAACTCTTCTTTTTGATCATTAATTTAGTTTCTCTTGTTGTTTTTACAATCTTCATAGTTTCTCTAAATAAAATATTTATAGGTATAGCTCGATCTCGACTATGAGTTCCAGGTAAGGCAGTAGTAAGCCATTTTCTTCCTTTAACTCTTTCCAGTTTTATTAATTTTGAAACATTAGATCTAGTTAGATGCATTTTTCTTTACACTGATTTTTCTCTCAAGTGCCTTCCTCCTTAATTTATCCTCAATATTAAGTTCTTGAATCATTACGTTTGACGGTTCAATAGCTAAAAAGGCCTTAGTCCCATCTCTTCTTACTTTTTCTACTCCTTCAATATAAATCTTTAACATTTTTAGGTTTACACGATTTACTTTTCCAATCTTATTCTTGGAATCTCCAATTAATACTTTAACTTGATCCCCTCTTCTAACTGGGAAACTTCTCCTTTGGTATTTTTTTCGTAATTCTCTTGACAATATAGCATTAAGAAAAGCACGTCTAATATTAAGAGGTGCATTCTCTCTATATTTCCTCTGTTTAGTTGGTTTTTTTGAATTCTTCCATGAACTTGAAAAAGGTTTATTCATTTTAAACCACCACCGAAGCGATTTTACCTATCAAAGACCATCTTTCAACAACCTCTTTTGCAATAGGTCCTTTGATTAAAGTTCCTTTAGGATTTCCCTTATCATCTTTCAATACTACTACAGCATTATCCATAAATGCAACTCTTGTTCCATCAGGTCTTCTATAACTTCTTTTTTGTCTTACAATTACTGCAGGCACAACTTGTTTCCTCATATCAGGTCTTCCCGACACAACAGATACTAAAACCAAATCTCCAACACCTGCCAGGGCACATCTTCCCCTTACCCCTTTGTATCCCTTCACAAGAATAATTTTTACAATTTTAGCTCCCGAATTATCACAAGCTTCTAATCTCGAGTCTTTCTGTAAACCCTTTGTCATCCTTGCTCTTATTGCTTTCATTTTCTTATTACCTCAACAATCACAAAATTTTTAGTCTTAGATAACGGGCGTGTCTCAACAATCTTTACAAGTTCACCAATTTTTGCACCAATACAAGAAGGATTATGGGCTTTTAGTCTTGAAAATCTTACTTCTTTCCTTTCATATTTTTGTATAAAAAACTGTCTTTCAAATTCAATAGTGGCAGTTCTATGGAGGTCTGTTTTTATTATATTACCTATAAATGTCATTCCTCTCAACTTCAAAGCACCATGAAAAGGACATTTCTTATCATTACATTTTTCTTTTGGAGGAGAAATTTTAAATGCATTATTCTGGCTACTACTTAACTCCTTCTTACTTGCCTTTTTCGGGTTTTCTTTCATTTTATTCGTTCCTCTGTGGTCCCAACCAGATCTTTACCTTTTATTAACCTCTTTTTACCATTTATCTCTATTTCCAGTAAAACTTGATTTTTTATGATTTTCTTCTTCTTTCCCCCAAGATCTACTATAAGGAGACTCTTAGTCTCTCCAACTATTACACCTCTTAAATCCTCTAAGGTTTTATTTTTTGAAGCCTTTATAAGGACTTGCAAACCCAGCAGTTCGATTTCTCTTTCCACGCTTTCACTCTGTCTCTATCGTATTTTCGTCAAAACCAAGACCCACAAGTTCCACCTTAACTTTGTTCAGATGGTTGCCTTGGAGCTCGATCATTCCATTTTTTGATGTTCCACCACACGCAAACTTTTCTTTAAGTTTTTTTGCAATTTCTTTAATATTTATCTGCTTTTCATTTATTCCTTCAATCAAAGTTATTGCCTTTTTGTATTTTCGTGTCTCGAGCTTAACTTTTATTTTCTGTTCAGTTTTTGCTATAGTTTGACAAATGCACAACTGCTTAGGTAATCCACACTTCGAGCAAATTTCACTCATTGTTTTTTCTTTGGCACCTCCTTATTTTTAATATCTTTCAACTGTGTTTTTCCCAGATTCATTCTGTTTATGGTATGTATCCTAGCGATAGTTCTTCTTAATTCTCTTATTCTACCAGGGTTTTCTGGTCGTGTTCTTGTTGCAACTTGCGATCTTAATTTCATTAATTCATTTCTTAATACAACTAACTTTTCTTTTAATTGTTCCTTTTTCATTGCTTTCAATTCATTCTTTCTTATTATTGCCATCTTCTGTTCCTTCTTTCTCAATCTTAACAACATCTTCGATTTTCTTTTGTTCCTTCTTCTCAGTTTTTAATTCAAACTTGTCAGGTAAAATTATATCTGGCGTCATTATGCTTACTTTTACACCAATAACCCCCGACTTCAATAAAGCCTGAACAGTTTTCTTTTTAACCTTAGACAGGGAAATATCCCCTGATTTTTTTAAATGCCCTGCTTTAAATCTCCATTTTTTTGCTCTTGAACTAGGAACTTTCCCAGAAATTACAATCTCAGCACCAAGTGCCCCTGCATCAAGAATATCTTGCAAACTCTGATAACCTATTGATTTGAATCTTTTTGATCCGAATCTTTCTAACGCATAAACAATTCGATCAGCTACAGCACCAGGATCTAAATTAGGGTTCTCTATTTCCCCAACTTCTAACTGAGGATTATCCATTTTAAATTTCTTTTTTAAAACAATAGTTAATCTTTTGATAGTTTCTCCTTTCTTACCGACAACTAAACCTGGTCGTGAAGTAAAAACAGTAATTTTCTCTCCTAAAGGGGTTCTCTTTATCTCAATATGGCTTATACCACAATTTAAAAGTTCTTTTTTCAAGAAATCTTGAATCTGGAATTCACTAATTTTTTGTTTAACAAATCTTTTCTCTATCATTTTTTCTTCCCCTTTAATTCTACAAATAAATGAGTGCTTTTATTCACTCTACCTCTTTGTCTTCCAGATCTAAACTGTTTCGCACCTTGATTTGCGATTAATTGATGGATATACAGTTGATTTACATCCATTCCTTTTTGTTTCGCATTAGATTCAGCAGATTTTAACAAAAATAAAAATTCTTTTGCTGCATTTCTGGGATATCTTCCAGGCCCAATACCGGGCTTGTGTCCAGTATCTTTATTGTATCTCCTCATAGGCACAGCAACATTTTTCAGCATTACATTTTCGAGTAATCTTTTTGCTTGGATTAAATCTCTAAATCTCAAAAAATTTGCAAGTTCAACAGACTTCTTCGTCGAAATAGGTAAATTAACTCCAAAAGCCTTCGCTTTCTTTATCCCTTCTTTAGTTATTCCTTTTTCCATTTTACTTAGCCTGTATCGCCGTGCTTGACTTCGTAGCTCCAACTCCCGGTGCGTTGTGTTTAACCATAGATCGAGTAGCTGCAAATTCCCCAAGCCTATGTCCAATCATCTCCGGCATCACTAATAAAGGTGTAAATCCTTTCCCATTGTGAATATGAATCTCTAGACCAACCATTTTTGGCAATATAATAAGTTCCCTGCAATGTGTTTTTAGATTTTTTTTGTAAGTTCCTTTTAACTTTTGATCCATCTTTAAAATAAATTTCTTTTGTTGAGCTGTAAATCCTTTTTTCAAAGCTCTTCTTGCTCTAGATTTTAATAATAAGACCAGATCTTTGTCTTCCATTTTTTTCAATTCTTCTACAGTTTTCCCATGAAATAAAAATTCCTTAATCATTTTATTTTCTCCTACCTGTTCTTCGTGCTCTTATAGCCCCAACATTTCTTCCTGGCGGTGCAAATCTTGGTGGTGTTCTAGGTTTACCTGCATGTCTACCTCTTCCAGAACCAAATGGATGATTCACCGCATTCATTGCTACTCCAGAAACTCTCGGATAAACATTACCTCTTACTCTTCTCGCATGATGGTGAGTTCCTGCTTTAACAAATGGTTTTTCTTTTCTACCGCTTCCAGCAACAATACCAATAAGAGCTCTACACTCCTCACTTAATGTTTTTTGTTTTTTAGAAGGCAATTCAACTACAATTCCTTCAGGTGTTTTGGTTACTAATCTGGCAAAAGAACCAGATGATCTGCATAATTTTGGTCCAGAACCGGGATATGTCTCAATTCCTGATATAAAAGTTCCTTCTTGAATGTTCTTTAAAGGTAAAATATTTCCTAAACTTGCAGTTGCTTTACCACCACTTTCAACAACATCCCCTATTTTTACTCTATAAGTCGCAGGAAGAGTTATATTTGCATTATCTTCAAAAGAAATCTTTACAAGAGGAGCATGATGTGCTCTAGTATCTACAATATCAATAACTTTTCCATTCATAACACCATTTTTTTCCTTTTCATTATAAGCCCTCATTTGAATTTTTTCACTAAATTTAAAAGAAAGCGACCTATATCGATTTGTTCCTGTTCCCTTTCTCCTCTGTCTAATTCTCTTTCCCATTTTATACTTGTCCGAGCTGTGTTGCTAAATCTCTCGCTTGTGCCCCATCAGATAGTTTAACATAAGCTTTTTTATTTCCTCTTAAAGTTAGTAAGGTATTAACACTCCTAACCTTCACTTTAAATAATCTCTCAATTGATATTTTAATCTCTTGTTTCGTTGCTTTTGGGTTTACAATAAATGTTAGTTTACCTTCACCCTCTCTTAACCTTACACCTTTCTCTGTTTGTAAGGGGAATAATATTACCTTATAAGGATCCTTTATTTTCATTGTCCACCTTCTCTTTCAAAGAAAAGTTTCTCTTTATTTAGTCTCTCAATAGCCTTTTCACTGAATAAAGTTAATCTACCTGGGAAACATCCAGGTGCAAGTAACTCTGTATTTAATTTATCAACTATCACAACATCAATTCCTTGAAGGTTTGATGCAGCTTTAATAAGTGGGCATTCCCCAGAAACAACAATTAAAGGACCTTTCTTTATCTTATATTTTCTTCCCCTTGTTTTACCAACACCAGCTCTAATCTTAGTTATTGAAATCCTATCTAACTCTTTTTCCAATCCAATCTTACCTAATAAACTAAAAATGTCTTTTGTCTTCCCTATCTTCTCGATATTAGTTGATAACACACTAGGTAACTTCTCAAAAAAATGCCCCCTCTTTTTAACCAAATGTTCATTTATACATGCACCTAATGCAGATCGTATCGCTAGTTTTCTTTCTTTATTATTTATTTTTTGTTTCCAAATCTTATTTGATTTAGGTGGAAAAGCTTTTCTTCCCCCTACAGTATTTGCAGCAAAAGCCCCAACCCATATAAAATTCCCTCCCCTTTTGACCATTGTTTTTTTTGCAACTCTCGATATTCCCTTCCCATAACTGCCTTTATAGTCCTTTCTTCTTTTGGAAATTGAAACAGAATATCTCTTCCCTGCTCTTTCAGAAGTTCCATATTGTTGTCTTTTATTTGATCTTATAGCTAAAACTGCTCGTATTATTACATCCTCTCTTAGTTTCTCATCAAATTGTTTAGGCATTTCAATTTGTTTTTCAAATTTACCCTCTGAAGAAAAATAATTTGCTTTTACCATTTTAACCTTGCTTTGATGCCTTACTGATATATTTTATTTCTAATTGAGGTAATAATAATTTTTTATTTTCCCTTCTTGGATGTGTCAATATTATAGCCCTCTTCCGAGATCCAACAACAGAACCTTTAATTAAAACGTAATCTGCCTTGATCTTACCATATTGTAAAAAATCACCTTTAGGTATAACTTCAACAGGCTTATTTCCTATTTTCAACAAATATTTATTATATTCTGTTCTTGTATGAAAGCCCATCTTTCCAGCAACTGGTCTTCTATATGAAACTTTACTTGGATTCCAAGGACCCAAACCAGCAACACCTCTTTTTGTTTTGTGCGCTTTATGACTTAAAATTGCAACACCAAATCTTTTAACTGGACCCTGAACACCTTTCCCTTTTGTTATGCCATGAACATCTATTAATTGGTTTTCTCTGAACATATCACTGATTTTTATTTCAGTATTAAGTAATTTTTTCCCATACTCAACAGCTTTATCTTTTGCTCCTGAAATAGGTAATTCTAAAACTTCAGGCGTCTTTTTTATATTAGTTAATTTTGGTTGCGTATAAACAACTAATCTAACAAAATCAAAATCATTCGGCTCTTTATTTTTTAATTCTTTTGATAAGGTAACATATCTTCCAACAGTTTTGTCAATATTTCCAGAATATATTTCTCCAATAGATATTGTTTCGTTGCCAAAATTTTTATAAAATTTTAAAGAAATAGCTTTCATTGAAGGGCACTCAAGAACAGTCACTGGCCAGGTAATCTCAGTTCCTTTTGTCAGTGATGTTGGATAAGTATCATTCACAGTAATATGCGTCATGCCTGCTTTATATCCAATAAAACCCCCAAGCTTTACTTCTTCAATCTCTTTAAAATTCCTCACTCTAGCGTAAGCTCTCTTGGCTCTTACTCTAGGCCATACTTGTAAGCTTCCTCTGCGTGGGAATCTCTTTCTAGGCATATTTCACCTTCATCCAAATAATTTACATCTAAAGACATCTGATGCTTCGCCTTTAGAACTGGCACACTTACAGAAAATTTAATATTTTCTGACTTGTTTTTTGTCATTAATTCATTTATAAACTTTTTTATTATCGTTTTCACTGCCGGGAGTCATAGAAATGTTTAAATAGATTCTTTTCACACAGTTATAGAATGGTAAAAAGTATACTCCCCTTAGCAGCTATGGAAAAATTATTAAAAAAAGCAGGCGCTCCAAGAGTTAGTGAAGACGCCAAAGAATCCTTAAGAGAAATTTTAGAAGAGTATGCAGACAAGATAGGTAAAAGAGCGTCTGAATTTTCAAGACATTCAGGTAGAGTTACTGTAAAAGGCGCAGATATCAAACTAGCTTCTAAATAGTTTATGGTCGGCAAAAGAAAACTGTTTGCTTTAGCAAATAGATGAATTTTGCACAAAATTTCCGGAAATATTTCGGCTTTTTTGTAATTTTTACAAAAAAATTGTAAAAACTAAGAGGTTACTATACAGTGCAAAACAAAGTTTAAGTATTTGTAAAGCGTATTATAAGAATGATTTTAACCTATAA
>CAYIHC010000017.1:0-11642 GCA_964363105.1 Candidatus Woesearchaeota archaeon
TCTAAATAAGCAGGAAAATTAAGTTTAATGCCCTGAGATTTTTTG
The DNA here is from genome assembly GCA_964363105.1 of Candidatus Woesearchaeota archaeon. Taxonomy (GTDB): domain Archaea; phylum Nanobdellota; class Nanobdellia; order SCGC-AAA011-G17; family JACQNH01; genus JACQNH01. The sequence continues at coordinate 46 of CAYIHC010000017.1, forward strand.
GAAATTTCAATAAGAAATAAAAAATCCCTCCATCTACCAGGTTTAATCCTGCTAAAATCCTTCAAATCAATAAAAACAAATCCAGTATCACTATCTTTTAATTCTTTAGCAGCATACAAAAACAAAAGATAAGCCTTTTTCATTTCACTCTGCCAATCTTCAGGCATATCAACCACACCTTTAATTGCATCCATATTGCTGCAATAACCATAAACAATAACTTTTTTCTTATCTTTAAAATTTTCATCAAGAAATCCATACAACCCCTTATGTTTTGATTTTTCATCATGATGATATACTTTCACACCTTCTTTTTCAGCAAGTTCAACAAAAGATAAGATTTCATTATCGACTAAAGCTTCCAAAGAATAAAGTTTAACATCTTCAGCTTCTACTCTAGTTCCAAATAAAAATAGAAACAATAAGCTAAGTAATTTATCTTTCATTATTAATCAATTTTTATCCTTTTTATAAAATTAATGAATCTTCTATATCTTGTAAAACAATAATGCTTAAATAAAACTTAATAGAACAGTAGTTTTAATGGTAAAAATCAATCAGGTAATAGAAGACATGGAATTTCAGTATTTCCAGGATAATCAGACAAAAACCATTAAATTTTCAGATTTAAAGGGAAAATGGTTAATCTTATTATTTTACCCTGCAGATTTCACCTTTATTTGCCCTACAGAATTAGTTTCAATGGCAGAGTTATATGAAGAATTCAAAAAATTAAACGCTGAAGTATTAAGTATAAGCACAGATACTGTTTTCGTTCACAAAGCATGGCATGATAATTCTCCATCAATTAAAAAAATAAATTATCCTATGATTGCAGATCCAACAGGAAAAATATGTAGGTATTTCGGAACCTATATTGAGGAAGAAGGTTTATCCTTAAGAGGAACCTTCATAATAGATCCAGATGGTAAATTAAAAGCTTCAGAATTAAATGATAATTCTATAGGAAGAAATGCTGAAGAAATTCTAAGGAAATTACAGGCAGCTGTTTATGTAAGGAACAATAAAGGTCAGGTTTGTCCAGCATCTTGGAGACCAGGAAAAGAAACCTTAAAGCCCAGTCTAGACTTAGTAGGTAAAATCTAAGAAACTTATTTAAACCTTAGTTTAATCATTTAATCATGGAATTTAAGTTTAAACAGAAATTTATTGAAAAATTCTCAAAAATAACAGATTTTGAAAAGTTCAAAGAGTTTAGCTTAAAATATCCAAGAAAAGCAATAAGAGTGAATACAATAAAAATAAATCAAAAAGAATTAATTGAAAGATTAAAATCACAAAAATTCACATTAGAAGAAGTTCCATGGTGCAAGGATTCATTTTTTATTAAACACTTAGAAAGAAAACCAGTAGGAAACACCTTAGAACATTTTTTAGGATATTATTATGTTCAGGATGCTGCTTCTCTAATTCCTTCAATAATATTAAATCCAAAAAAAGAAGAGTTAGTTTTAGATTTATGTGCTTCTCCAGGTTCAAAAACAACACAAATAGCTGCTTTAATGGAGAATGAAGGCTTAATTCTAGCAAATGATATCTTAGGAACAAGAATAAAACCTTTAAAAGCCAATTTACAAAGATGTGGTGTTAAAAACTGTATTATCACATTAATGTCTGGCCAAAGTATAAAAGGTAAATTTGATAAGATTTTATTAGATGCCCCATGTTCGGGCACAGGAGCAATAAGAAAATCACCTGAAACTATTTATATATGGAACGAGAATATGGTTAAAAGATTCTCAAAAGTCCAGAAATCATTAATATTAAATGCTTTTGATTCCTTAAATGAAAATGGAACTTTAGTATATTCCACTTGTTCTATTGACCCTGATGAAAATGAAAGGGTAATTGAATTTTTATTAGAGAAAAGAAACGCAAAAATTGAAAATATAGATTTAACTCTAAAAAGAAGTGAAGTTTTATCTGATGATTTAGAAGTTAAAAAATGCCTAAGAATCTGGCCTCAGGATAATGACACAGAAGGCTTTTTTATTGCTAAAATCAGAAAGTAGACTTAGGATAATACCCCTCCGAAAAGATTAAAGAGAAATAATTATATAGGGGTAAAACAATAAACTTAATATGGAATTTATAAGAAAAGCCCAAGTAGTAACAAGGGATACTTTAATCGGTTTAACCATAGGTTTCTTCTTTGCATTAGGAACTGTATTGTTACTACTTTTATTAAAATAAAATGGCAGGAAAAACATTTGATCCAATTGTAGTATTGGTAGATTCAATAATTGGTTATTTCTTGTTCTTAGTATTCTTAGGTAATTTATTTCAGGTTATAACAGACCCTTTACTATCAGAAAATATTGGAAAGATATCTATTGTTAGTATTATTTTTGTCATCGCTTGGTGGGTTTATATTGTATTTTTCAAGAAAAGAACCTCTTTATTTTAGAATAATAAAAAAGAAGTGAAGTTTTATCTGATAATTTAGAAGTTAAAAAATGCCTAAGAATCTGGCCTCAGGATAATGACACAGAAGGCTTTTTTATTGCTAAAATCAGAAAGTAGACTTAGGATAATACCCCCAACAGAAAAGCTTATATACTAAAGTGAATAACATTATTCATTAGATGAATAACAAAATGAGACAAGAAACATTACTTAAAATTATTGGGCTGATGAGACGTGGTTTAGGTAGAGGTTTGACTATCTTAGAAATATCTAAACAGCTTAAAATAGGCTATCGTCCAGCTTATAATCACATAAGCGAGATGGAAACTGAAGGGATTATGCAAGTAGAAAGAATAGGAAGTGCTAAAAAATGTTCTTTAAACATCTCAAGTCCTAAAACAAGACATCTCCTTGAGTCTTTGGACATGTTAAGGAAAGAAGAACTCTATAAAAAGAATACAAAACTAAGGATATTAGATAATTTAATTTCAAAACTAATAGAAAAGTTTATCTCTAGGATACATTCTATCATTTTGTTTGGAAGCTATGTTAAAGGAACAGCAACAAAACAATCAGATATCGATCTCTTATTTATAGTTGATAACTTAAAAGACAAAAAATTAAGAGAAGTAATAGACCGGGAAAGTGCCAGTTATCAATATACTCACAATACAAAAATAAGTCCTTTAATTACAGATATTAAGGAATTTAAGGAAATGCTAAAATCAAAAGAATTTAATGTCGGAAAAGAAGTCAAAGAGTCTGGAGTCTCTTTATATGGACACGAATTATTCTGGAGGCTTATAGAATGAAAAAGATAAGTGAAACAATAGGTGATAAAATAAATCTTAAGAGTGATCAGAAACAAAAATTTTATGATGTATTAAAGAAAAAGATAAGTAGGTATTTAAAAAGGAAGCAATTATTAAAAGATGATGAGCATAAAAAACTTGAAAAATCATTTCTGACAAAATCAAGAAAGAATTTTGCTATTGCCAATCTTATTTTTAAAATTTCTGAACAGGATGATATGAAAAAATTACTTAATCTTACCTCTGATTTTGAGATGTATGATTGGGTCATTATTATTTCTTATTATGCAATGTATACTTCAGCTCTTTCTGCATTAGCAAAACTTGGTTTTAAATCAAAAAGCCACGCAGCAACAATATCAATTCTTGAATATCACTACTTGCAGAAAGAAAATAAACATGTGGTAAATGTATTAGAACAAGAAGACATTCATAAACTTATTAAGGCCTATACATTAAGTGAACATCTTATAACGAAATTAATCCAAACTAAGACAAAGAGGGAAACAGCCCAATATGATGCAACCCCTTCAATAACAAAAGAAATGGCCAAAACTTCTCTAAGTGACACTGAAGAATTTATTGTAAAAATAGAGGAGATCCTAACATAAAGTTTTGTTTTCCACAAAATTTCAAATAGAGTTATATGCCGCCTATAGTTTCTTTATTGCTAAAATCAAAAAGTCATAAACTCTTAAAGAAAAATAATAAAGAGATCATTATAAAGGACAGTATTGCTGTCAAAAGAATATATTTTGGTTTTTTGATCACAAACGGAATAATATTTAACACAATCACACCCATCCCTATTATTGCATTTATTATTTCCACCATTTTAAAGCCCTTGCTGTATTAATATTTTTAACCCTTCTATTAATACACCTATACCTACTAAAACCATACCCAAGTTTACCATTCCAAAAATTGTTATTAATCCAGCGATAATTATTACTCCACCTGCTATCAGATCAATAGGATTAATTACCATTCCCTTTTTATCCATAAAAATACTAAGTTTCTAAAGTTTATATTAATTTCTACTGGTTTAGAAATCTATATTAATCAACATTTACTCATAATTCTATGGATTTCAAAAAGATATTAGCCAAAATAACACCAACAGAAGAAGAAAAACAAAACATGTTAAAGATAGTTAAAGAAATATTGAATAAATTAGCTATAAAGGACGCAGTAGTTAGTTTGGGCGGTTCAGGAGCAAAAGACACATGGTTGAGAAATAGCAACGAAATTGATATTTATGTAAGATTTAATTATAATAAATTCAAGGACGATGATTCAGAAATATCAAAGATTCTAGGAAACGCTTTAAGGAAAAAATTCAAAAATATTACAAGACTGCACGGTTCAAGGGATTACTATCAGATAAAATACAAAGATTTTACTATAGAAGCAATACCTATATTAGATATAAATGAGCCAGAGCAGGCAAGAAACATTACAGACATATCAAAAATGCACGTTGACTACGTTTTAAAGCATTATAGATTTTCAAAGGACATAAGATTAGCTAAGGCTTTTGCAAAAGCGAATAATATTTATGGTGCAGAGTCATATATATCGGGTTTCTCAGGTTATTTATTGGAACTATTAATTATACACTACAAAGGTTTCATGAACCTGATAAAAAATGCTTCAAAATGGAAATTAAAGACAATAATAGGAAATGAAGCAGATGTTAAAACCTTAAATGAATCAAAATTAGGCTCATTAATATTTCTTGATCCTGTTCAAAACTCAAGAAATGCAGCAGCAGCATTATCAAAAGAAAAATACGAGGAATTCATCAATATTTGCAAAACCTTTGTAAAAAATCCTTCAGATATTTTTTTTGAGATATAAGAAAAAAAGATTCCAAAAAACTCAATAGTAATAAGCTTTGAAACTTTACATGAAAAAAAAGACATAGCAGGAGCTAAATTTGTCAAGGCATTTAGATTTATTCAAACTCAATTGGAATTAGAAGGATACAAAATAATAAATAAAGATTGGAAATGGGGTGGTGAAAAAGGTATTTATTGGTTCTTGTTAAAAGAAAATAAATTAGACTCATTAATTAAGGTAAATGGTCCACCAATAAAATTCCATAAAGACCTAGAAAAATTCAAAGAAAAACATAAAGAGATTTTTATTTCAAAAGGAAAAAGCTTTGCATTTGTTAAAAGAGAATTTCCAAATGTAAACGATTTTATAAAATCCTTGTTTAAATTATCTAATGTTAAAGACCACGTAAGAAGTATTAAAATTATTTAAATAAACCCCTTGTTGATCTTTCCCATTCATCTATAAAACCTTTTTTTCTTGGATACTTTCTTTGTAAATAATTTGAAGCTATCATTCTTCCAACACAATAACCTATGGTCAATCCAGTAACACCACTGATAAATCCAACAAAAAAGCCTGCCGGTATTTTGTCATAAATATCGCCAGTAACCTCCTGATATGCTGCAATAAAACCAGCTAAACTGGCGCTTAATCCCCCCATAGCTTTGAAAGCATTAACTATTCTTTCAAACTGATCTATAACTTCACTCCCAACATTTCTCTCTAAACTTAATTTTCTTTTGTCAAGGTCCATAAACTTAATCAATTTAAGTGATTTATAAAACTAATTTGAAATTGTAAAATATCCTTTACTCAACAACAAATCTTTTAAATGTGAGAATGAGGTTAGTCATATGGATCTTAAAGACAGAGTTGTTATCATAACCGGCGGCAGTAGTGGTATAGGTAAAGCAATTGCTATAGACATGGCAAAAGAAGGTGCTTTTGTCGTCTTGGTTGGAAGAGATAAAGATAAATTAAAGAAAACATTGGATGAAGTCAAGCAATATTCAAAAGAAAGCATTGCAGCTTCCTGTAATGTCAATGATAAAGACAAAATAGCTGCATTAATAAGAGTGATAAATGAAAGGTTTAATGCAATTGACATTTTAATTAATTCAGCAGGCATTGGTTTTCACGGAAGTTTTATTGAAAGCGATATTAAAACTATAAAAGAACAAATGGACGTTAATTTTTTTGGAACAGTAAATTTCTGTAAAGATGTTTCAGACATTATGGTTAAGCAGCATTCAGGATATATAGTAAATATCAGTTCAATAGCAGGAAAAATAGGTTTTCCAAATCTAAGTGGTTACTGCGCATCTAAATTTGCAGTTTATGGTTTTTCAGAATGTTTGTATCATGAATTAAAGCCGCACAATATAAAAGTTTCAGTTGTTCTGCCAGCTGCTACTAAAACAAATTTCTTTGATTCTCCATCATGGTCTTCATTTCCACATGAAGAAAGACACAAAGATATGTTAAATCCTGAAGAAGTTTCAAAAGCAGTATTGGAAGGAATCAAAAAAGAGCAGTTTAAGATTGTTGTTCCATCTTCCTATAATTTAAAGTTAAAAGGAAAAGAATTATTCCAGAATTGGGCTTTAAAAAAAGTTGGAAAACTGCCTAGATAATTACTTAGTCTTCTTCCACAAATAAATGCCAATAACAAAAGCGATTATACTTAAATATTGTCCGGGTGTTAAAGATAAAATTAAAATATCTTCTCTTAAAAAATCAAGTAAAAATCTCCCAATAGAAATTAATATTAATCCATTAGCAAAAACAAAACCATCTTTATGTTTGCTTCTATCAATTGAAAAAAGATAAATTACAATTAAAAATCTTTTTATTGCACTGTAAATCTGATATGGATGTCTGCATCCTTCCACTCCTTGAAACTGAACACACCATGATAAATTTGTCACAGGCCCATATAATTCACTATTGGTAAAATTCGCTATTCTCCCTAAAGCTAATCCAAAGATAGCTGGTATTGAAATAAAATCCATCAACTTCAAAAAAGAAAAATTATTTTTCCTGCAGAAATAAATAACTGCAATTACAACTCCGGTTACACCCCCATAAAAAGCCAATCCACCTTTCCAGACTTTAATTATCTCCAATGGATTATTAAAATAAAATATGGGCTCCCAGAATACTATGTGGAATATTCTTGCACCAATAACAGCACCTATTATGACATAAAATATTAGATTATCTATCTGCTCATCAGTTAAATCTAAATTTTTCTTTCTAACCTGCCATTTCAAATAGAATAATGCAATTAAAAAGCCCAAAGCAAAGATAATACCATAATATCTTATCTCAAAAGGTCCTAACTGCAATAACGTTGGATTTATATTGTTGATAAACATAAAAACTCATTAAATTTTAATCTTATTAACTCTTTCGGAACACCTAATAATCTTTATATAAACGAATTTCTTAAGTTTTTCTATGGTAAATAAAGCTTTAGTTAGTTATTTCATAGAAGGCAAAAAGAAGGGCTTTACAGCAGAACAATTAAAACAATCCTTGTTAGATCAAGGCTACAATTCTTTAGATATAAATGACGCATTATTGGACTCTTTAAAAGAAAAGAAAAACTTCTTTACAACATCTACATTCAAAGTATCATTAACAATTATTTTAGCTCTAATAGTTATAATCACAACATATTTAATTTTAATCAACTTAGATATGTTTAAAGGAAGGGAAATAGCAGGTGTTAAAGAGTCTTATATCAATAAAATTCTAAAAGAAGAATGTTCAGGCACAAAAGGATCTCAATATGCTGAATGTTCCACAGATACAATTGCAAAAATAGCTTTTAACAGAGACAATCAAAAAATATGTGCTTTCAGTAAATTCGAATCAATCTGTATAGGTAAATTCAACAACTTAAAGGTTTAATCACCGATTTAAAACCAATCTATTTGACTTTATCTTTAGTGTTTTATTTTTATATTCATACAAAACAGCAGCAGCAGGCAAGTCTAATCTTCCAACCACATTTAACCTAGTAGTTGCCCTATAACCCAAAATTCTTTCTTCTTTTCCTGTTAAAACTGGTATGTCCCATATTAATTTTATTCCTGTCTCTCCCCTTACAATCTTGCTTGGTTTTAATGTTGAAAAGTCACCTGTCGGCTTGACTAAATGAGGCACTATATCAACTATTTTCAGATTTTCTATATCTTTCTTTAAAGTATTCTCAACCTGAATCAGAACTTTTATCTCAACAGTATTTTGGTATTCTTTTATTTTTATTAAAGATTTTTTAATTTTTATTTCTTTCTTTAAAGAGTAGTATAGAACTATTATAACTAAAATTGAAATTAATAAACCTAAGAAGACTGTTCTATAATTTCGTTCAATTATCAGAGTAAACTCCTGTTCAGGCTTTATTAAAAATAACCACACATTCTTATCACCAACAACTTTCCTTTCAACATTTGATTTTAAAAATAAATCTCCAATAAACTTTTTTTTCAGTTGATAGCTTTCTTCTACAGGTAAATTCCCATTATTCTTTTTTTTCACAATAGTGGTTGACTTCAAAAAACCAGAATCTTTTTCAATCTTTTCTTCTATGTTAAAATTAGGCACAACTTCAAAACTACCTTCATAATATCCTTTTAAGTTATCATCATCAAATGCGCTTATTTTTATAGTATAAGTTCCAGGTGAAGCAGAAGATCCAAAATTAAATAAAACTTCTTTTGTCTTTACTTCACTCTTATCAAAGGTTAATGTTTCTATAGCTTTATCATTAAAATTCTTTCCTTCAATCTCAATTTTAATCTCTATATCCTTAAAATAGGAATTAAGCTTGTTCTTTGCCTGAATCTTTATTGGAACCCCAATTCCCGGCACTACTCCACTTTCAGGTATTATTGATGTTAATTCAAAAATATCATCTGACGCAAACAGATTGACTGTTAATCTCAAAGTTTCCTGTATTAATGAATCTTTTATAGAACTTATAATAATCTGAGTGACATAATTCTTGTTAGGTTCTGCATCATCAAACAATATAACTTCTGCCTTAACATTTTTTTCTTTAAATGATCCTATCTCTAATTGATTCGGCGTTAAAACAACAGAGGAAAATATTTTTGATATTGGTGATACAAACAACTCATCAGGTTTTATTGTCAAAATATCCCCAAAAGCCTGGTTATTTTTTATTGTAAACTCAAAATAAGCTGGTTGCCCTTGTCTGGCATCATTTATCAAAACAGGCTTTGAAACCTCAATCTTTGGTATTTCCTTTCCAGCTACTAAAACAGTCATTACAAGAATTATTAATATAAATAAACCTGCTTTTTTCATATTTAATCATCATAAAAACTATCTATTTAAGCTTTTCTTTTAACCTTTCTTTACGAGGTTTCCTATGCAGGGGAACCAAAGCTATTTGAGTTCTTTTATAAAGAAAACTCTGCAAATAGATTTTTAAACCACCAAATCTAAAATAAACCTATGCTCCAAAATATACAGGAATTAGTCCTTAACCCGACCTTGTTGAAACTATGGGTAGTTATAGTAATAATCTTAGTAGGTATTTTAATCGGAAAATTAGCTGGTAGAGTTGTAAAAAGACTGGCAAAAGAGATAGAACTAAACAAAATAATTAAGAATTTGTTAAATTTAAATCTACCTGTTGATTCTTTACTGTCAAAATTAGTTTCATGGCTTATCTACATTATTACCCTAATATTTGCTTTAGATCAGGTAGGTTATGGTTCTGCCACTCTGAATATAATATTAATTTTCATCTTAGTAATAATAGTAATCTTGGTATTATTTTCTGTTAAGGACTTTATCCCTAATATAATCGCCGGATTTATCATTTATGCAAAAGGAAACTTAAAAAAAGGCACAAAAATAAAAGTCAATAATTTAACAGGCACAATCTCTTCAATATCTTTACTTGAAACAAAGATAAAAACAAAAAAAGAAACCATCTTTATTCCAAACTCCCTATTAATAAAAAACAGCATTATAATAAAAGATTAATCTTATAAATCATTTTTAAATTGAAGTTTTATGTCACTTACTTTAATAGAAAAAATAAATTTATTACAAGGTGTAAGAAGAGAAGAAAAATTATTTTCAGACTTGGAAAAATACGTAGATCCTGCTGAAAAACTTTTGACAAGAGCCATAATCTATCTTAAACAGGATACTGATAAGTTTAATCCAGCAGCTTACATGGTTGCTTATTCTTTATTGACAATATTCCTGCCATTAGCTAATCCCTCAAAAAATAATAACAACATGTTTTGGGGCAATTATAGTTCAGAAGTTGAAACAATGGTTTACTTATCAACTAAATTTAAAACGGAAATATCCGAGTTAGGTGCTCGTTTTTTATTTGATAATTCCCTAACCAAATATTACTTATTAAATCGTAACGATGACACATTTTGGAATGGTCATGGTAAAGATAGCGGCGATAAAAAGAAAAAGGAAGGAACAAGAGCATTCGAAGCAATTAAGGAAAGAATAGCTAATATAACATTTTCAGATTCACCAAGAGATATAAAAGAAAGACCTAAATTTTATTCAAGATTTAAATTAAGTGAAAATGGCCTCCCTGAAGGCAGATTTAAACAAGCAATAGTTGAAAGAACAAAAAGTGAACTATATAAATTTAGAACAACAAATTCAGATGAAAGTTACATAATCTCTTACGGTTTAATCTATGTTGTAATGCCAATGCTTGGTCATGTTGACAATAGTTTGGTTGAAGATTGGTTAAAATTAAAACAAAAACATAAAAGATAAGCCCTCAGAGTGATTTGAACACTCGACCTACTGCTTACGAAGCAGTTGCTCTACCGGGCTGAGCTATAAGGGCATTATTTCGTTTTTTCAATTAATTCTTCAATTTTAAAACTAGTCTGACAACCCCTGCAAACAGGCTTTTTATTGATATAAGCCCCCATAATTTTGTTTAAGAAAGTCTCTTCAATCTTATTGTTGCATATAGCGCATTTTACCATGAAATCTATTTAATCTTTGATTTTAAAAACATACCTATTTTTGCACATAAATCTTGTCATGATGGTCATAGTCTTCAAAAGAAACAATATTCTTGCTATGGTCAATAACAAACACTAAAACAAAATGTTCAATATGAACCCTTTGCATCCCTTTCATATCATAATGCAGATATTTATATTTATGCTCAGGATTATTTAATATCCAATCCATCTTTCTTCTAACAATTTGATAATGGTGCAGATCTTTTTTCTTTAATTTTGCCAGTTTTTTTGTTATTTCTTCGCTGTAGCTGTCATTATACATTTAACCTACCTCTTTTTCAAACTCTTTTCTTGAAAAATGCCTTCCTTTTGAAATTTTTAGAATTTTATCCCTATATTCAGGTCTTAATTCAGGTTCTAGTAAAATCTCTTCATACTCCTTAACAACAAGGTCAATAGCCTCTGATTTATCTTTTAAATCATATTTTGCCTTGACTATATTTAACACCTGATTTGTCTC
>CAYIHC010000018.1:0-11601 GCA_964363105.1 Candidatus Woesearchaeota archaeon
AAGGGCTGTAACTGAAGATGAACCAGAATATGTTCTAATAAAAGATGAAGCACAATTAAAAAAAGTATTAACTGCGAAAGATATACTATCTGCAAAGTTACAGGTAGAGTATCGAGAAAGATTAAAACAACACGAAGAAAAACTTTATGTGAAATATGTTGAAGCTTTACAATCATTAGAAGAAGCTGTTGTAGATAATGATAAAAAAAGAATCTATATGTTTATGCAGAGAAATGGTATGGATATTAATCAGCTTGAAGTAAAAGCAAAAGAAAAACTTGGTTCGTTTGCTGAAGCTATAGTTAAAAAATATAAAGCACATAATCCATTAGCTGATTGGGAAACAGCTTTATTAGTAAGTTTATATAATAGCGAAATATATCATCCAACTGATTTCTTATTAGGAGCATTAAGACAAGAAGTTGGTTTATTAAAGAAAGGGAAAAAGATAGTTGTAATTGAAAGGTCAGGAGATAGGGAAAAAGATAATAAAAATTTAGATGGAATAAGAGCACAAGGTAAGATAGCGCTATTTAATGAAGATTATGAAACAGCTATAAATGTGATGGGACAGAAAGAAATTACATTTAATGACTATCTCTTTGTGTTCAGAACTTTTTCAAGTATAGAAGAGATAAGAAGAAGCGAACAGGCAAGGATACATACAAAATATCATGAAAATCCTGATGAGGTTTACTTAACAGTTTTTAAGACTGCGAGAAATAAAAAATTACCTCAAAGTGTAAAGGGTGATATTAACAGGATTTATACTGATTATACTGTCGGGCCTGGGAGTGTAAGACCTGATGCAAAAACAATTTTCGATCATATCTTCTTTACAGATTTATTACCGGAAAGAAAGAAGTCTAAAAGAAGAGAAACAACTGAAAGGAATAGATTGGCTTCAAGGTCATTAGTTGATGAGTTAAGAAGGGATTATAGTAATGCTGATGGAATAGAGGTATTTGCTGATAAATTATTCAAACTTGATAAATGGAATTACAGAAGACAGCTTGATAGATTACAGGAAGATGGAACTTTAGAATGGTTATCTGATGTTTTATGGTTAGGTAATATAAAAACAAGAGTGTTTGGTGCTATAGCTGGAAATGAATATGCTAAGAATTATAAAAATCTTGTGATAGCTTATAGGGTTCTGACAAGAGCTTAAAATGATAAATTTTATTAATATAGAGGATTTAGTTGAAGAGATACAACAAAAAGGTTATGTTATACCTGATGGTTTTTCTACTGAAGAATTAATTAATAGGTTAGCAAAAACCTATGGTGTTGATGAGGTATTAAGAGTTAGTAAAACTAGAAATGCATTACAAAAAGCTGAAGAATTAATTAAAGATGCTAAAGCCAATTTAATTAGCACAGCTTATTTAGAACCTTATGGGAGAGAAAAACTACCATTAATACTTCTTTTATGGAATTTTGTTAAAGATGCTGTAAGAAAAACAGATGTTTTTGATTTAGAGTATCTAGTAGCTTTAGAAGAATCATCTTTAAAAGCAGAATTTGTAATTAAAGATATACCCTCAGGTAGTTTAAGAAAAATTTTTAGTGATTGTGATTATTTATCAATGAATCATGTAAGATTGCTTAGAGAAACTGCAAAAAATTCAAAAGAAGAATTGAAATTAATGACAATTGTATCTATTCAGGATTTTGATAAGGATTGTGTTAAACTTATGGAAGATTATAGAAATGAGATTGAGAGATGGGCTAAGTATTTTAATGCTTATGGGGATACTCTACAAAGTGCACAGCAAAGAATTTACAAATTTAATGAACTTCAAGATAGAGGCAAGCGAAGAGTTAATTTTGCTTTGGCTTCAAATGATTGGTTTATGAGGTTTGAAGCAGAAGATTTGAATAAATCTAAGACTATAGAAAATTTAAGATCAGAAAGAGAAAAACTTGAAGGTTTAATATTTACACCCCCATTTGTAACTAATGCGAAAAAATTTGAAGGGAAAAAGTTAATTGATTGGAGAGGTAATATAATTCGTTTTAATAGTTATCAAAGAGACTATGAACCAAGAAGTTTTACACTTGGAGAATTTCTTGCACATCTTAAGAGCTGTATAGAATCCAATGTATATTTAACGCAGGTGCAAAGGGCAGAGGATTTCATAGAAAAATATAAAATTTTTGAAGGTGGATTAACTTATGAGGGGATTACTGGTTTAGACAAAGATTTTTTGGAGAAGCTGAAATTTATTACTGGGAATTGGCAACCAATATATGAGGAAAGAATTCTGAAAGTTAAAAATAGGTATCTCCCAACTGAAGAATGGAATGCTTTAAACAGAGCTAATCCTGTTTTTAAATATGCATTTAATTTTGATGGTTATGTCATAGCGTCTGAATCTCCAGAAGATTTTCTTTATGATTCAAGATTAGTTGGGGTTCAATCTTTAAAACTTGGTGATATTGAAGTTAAAACCGGAATTTTAGATTTTTTAGTTAATCGGATTAAAGAGGAACAAAATATTTCTAAGAAAAGATAATTAACTTACAAATGTTTTCTATTAAATGATTTTTTATACATATCAATCTTCAACTTAAAGGATTAAAAGTTAAAACACTTTTCCAGAATACTCATTAATAATCTTTAAATAAGAACCTCTGCGGGTTTTCATTCATTCCAGCGGTCATTTAAAATATAAAAAGAGGTAATTAAATTGAACTTTAAATGCATGAAGTGTAAAAAAGGGAAATCTGATAATGTTAACTGGCAGTATTGTGTTTTTTGCGGAAATTTGATGGAGTGTATAGACTAAAAGTTATTCTAAGAAATCTTCTATCCAATCTGTTCCTTTGTTTTCCATTTTTACTGTGTTTTCTCTACCACAATACGGACATTTTCCATAGAATATACCTGTTTTTGTAAAACCATATGTGCATTTTGTGCAGTAATACTTTCTTTCTTTTTTATCTTCTTTTGGCTCTTCTTTTATCCATGCTGGTTTTTGCGGCTCTGCTTTTAATTTGTGCTCTTTATTGTAGCAATCCATACAAATCCAGTCAGTGCCTGTTTTATTTGATTTAACGCTTCTGACAGATACTTTGGCTTTACACTGCGAGCAAAATATTGTGGAGTCTTCCATTTTAACCTTGGTTTTACAACTTTTGAGTGAATTTATAATTGATTTTTCTGTATTTAAACATCATTGTGGTGGGAAATATATTTATAAGAACCTACGGTTCTCATACATTCCCTTCAAATTGACCTACGGTTCTTATTTCCAAAAGATTTATATACAATTTTATGTTTTTATTTTCAAGAGGTGATTAAAAATAGATAATATCCTGTGGTTAAGAGACATTAAAAAAGAGAATCTTAATGAGGTTGGCGGTAAGGGTGCAAATCTAGGTGAAATGTATAACTCTGAGCTTCCTGTTCCCCCTGCTTTTATTGTGACTACACAGGCTTATAAGGATTTTTTAGAAGCGAATAATATTAAGGAAAGGATATACAATGAATTAAAAGATTTGGATGTGGAGAATAATCAGGAATTACAGAGAAAAGCAGAAGACTGTAGAGATTTGATTTTAAATGGCGAGATGTCGAATAGTTTGAAAGAAGAAATTTTAGAGGCTTATGATCATATGAACGTTAATGAAGATTTGAGATTTGCAGGCAAGAGTGCTTTGGATTTTATCAAAACCGGAAGAGATTTGCCTTATGTTGCTGTAAGATCTAGTGCCACGGCTGAAGATCTACCAAATGCCTCTTTCGCCGGGGAGATGGTAACACTTTTAAATATAAAGGGAAATAAAAATTTATTAAACGCTGTAAAAGAGTGCTGGGCTTCTTTGTTTACTGCAAGAGCAACTTATTATAGAGTCAAAAATAATTTCCCTCATGAAAAAGTATATATTGCTGTTGTTGTCCAAAAACAAATTCAATCATTTTCTTCTGGAGTAATGTTTACTGCGAATCCATCAACGAACAATGAAAACGAAATTGTAATTGAAGCTGCTTTTGGTTTGGGAGAGACTGTTGTGTCCGGTCAAGTTACACCTGATATGTTTATAGTTGACAAGGAAAGTTTAATAATAAAAAATAAAACCATTAATGCACAGGAATTTAAATTAGTTTTAGATCCTAATACCAATCAAAATGTAAGGAAAAATTTAAATGGAGAAGAAGCAAAAAAACAGAAATTAAGCGATTATGATGTTATTAAATTAGCTGAGATTGGAAAGCAGATTGAAGAGCATTATGGAAAACCACAGGATATAGAATTTGCAATTGAAAATTCCAGGATTTATATAGTGCAGACAAGAGCAATTACTACTCTAAAACAAGATAAGGATGAAAATACTGAAAAAACTATTAATGAGAATAAAATTTTGTTAAGAGGTTTAGCTGCTTCTCCGCATATTGGTAAGGGGAGAGTAAAACTTGTTGAAGATGTTAACGAACTTGATAAGGTTGAGAAGGGTGATGTTTTAGTAACTAAGATGACAAATCCAGATTTTGTGCCTGCAATGCGTAGAGCTTCTGCAATAGTTACAGATGAAGGAGGTTTAACAAGTCACGCAGCGATTGTATCTAGAGAGCTAGGGATTGCCTGTGTTATTGGAACGGGAAATGCAACTATAACATTAAAAGAAAATCAATTGATAACTGTAGATGGTGTAAAAGGTTGGGTTTATGAGGGTGAACAGGAAATTGAAGAGGTAAAAGAAGAAGTTGAAACAGAAATTTTGCCACAAATTGAAACCATAACAAAAATTAAAGTAAACTGTGATATGCCTGAATCTGTGGAAAATGCGTTGAAACAAAATCCTGACGGTGTTGGGTTGTTAAGATTAGAGTTTATAATTGCTGAAGGGAAAACTCATCCTGCTAAATATATAAGAGACGGAAGGGAAGAAGAATATAAGGTATTAATAAAACAAGGGATAAGAGAAATAGTTAAAAGATTTAATCCAAGACCTGTTTGGGTAAGAACCTCAGATATAAGAACGGATGAGTATAGGGATTTAGAGGGTGGTGAAGAGGAACCTAAAGAATCTAATCCTATGATTGGCTTGCATGGAATAAGAAGAGCATTAAGAGACAATGGAATTTTAAAGGCAGAGATAAGAGCTATTAAAGAATTATATGATGAAGGTCTTACAAATATATCAATAATGCTTCCTTTTGTTATTTCTCCTGAAGAGGTTAGAGAAACAAAAAAAATTTTAGATGAGTTAAATGCTAATGAGATTCCTCTTGGTGTAATGGTCGAGACTCCTGCGGCTGTATGGATGATTGAAGATATTTGCAAAGAGGGAATTTCTTTTATTTCTTTTGGAACCAATGACTTAACACAAACTGTTTTAGCAGTAGATAGAAACAATGAAAATTTACAGAATTTATATAATGAATTAAATCCTGCTGTTTTGAGATGCATCAGTTATGTTATTAAGGTTTGTAAGAAGTATAATGTTGAGACTTCTATATGTGGACAAGCTGGTTCAAATCCTGTTATGGCTGAATTTCTTGTTAAAACTGGAATTGACTCTATCTCTGCTAACATAGATTCTGTTCAGAAAATCAGATTAATAGTTTCTAGAGCTGAAAGGAAATTAATGCTTGATGCTGCTAGGAATAGGGAATAAATTTTATTTCTGTTATTGAAGAGCATATTTGTTATGGAGCTCTTATAAGTGGTTTATAGCCTATGTTTTAATTGGTTTATACAGCTTATAGCTATGTTTTAAAATAGGTTTTTAACGATAGGTTTATATAGTATGACTATCCTAATTAACATAAATTACTAAAGTATGTTAGTTGTAATTAACATAAAATGGAAGAAAAAATCTTAGAAGCGTTGGAACGAAACAATAAATGGTGGAAGGGTGATTTTGAGGTAGAGTTTAAACCGAGAGATTTATACTTGCAAATAAAGAAGTTCATGCATACTCGTCAGATAATTGCGATTACTGGATTAAGAAGAGTAGGCAAGACTACAATAATGTTCAAATTAGTGAAAGATACGCTTCAAGAATTAAACAAAGAAAATATAGTTTATTTTTCATTTGATGAATTTAGAAACATAGACCTTAAACTTGTATTAAGGGCTTATGCTCGTTTAATGAGTAAAAACTTATTGTTAAATAAATACCTCTTTCTATTAGATGAAGTTCAGAAATTAGAGAATTGGGAAGAGCAGCTTAAGGTGATGTATGATTCTTATCCGAATATAAAATTTGTGATCTCCGGTTCAGAATCACTTTTTATAAGAAAAAAATCAAGGGAAAGCCTCGCTGGGAGAATGTATGAATTCCATATTAAACCTCTTAGTTTTAGAGAGTTTTTACTTTTTAAAAACAAAAAATTTGATAATTTACAACTCTATAAGGAAGAAATCTTAAGGGAGTTCAAGGGCTATATTGCCTGTAGTGGATTTCCCGAGATAGTCAATGAAGGAAAAGAAATTGTAAATAAATATATCCAAGAAAATGTAATTGAGAAGATTATCTACAAAGATATACCCCAAATCTTTCCAGTAAAAGAACCGGCAATATTAGAACAGGCGTTTAAAATAATATTATTAGATCCTGGTGAGATTATTATCATAGAAGAACTGGCAAGAGATTTAGGTGTTTCAAGACAGACTCTTTCAGCCTATCTTGATTATTTAGAAAAGGCATATTTAATAAAAAAGATTTATAATTTCTCAAAAAATGTTAGAAAAACCCAGAAAAGAGCAAAAAAATATTATCCAACAATTATCTTGCCCTTACTTGCTGAAAAAAGTGATTTTTTTGGTAAGGTGTTTGAAACGTTTCTTGTTATGCAGCTTGAAGCAGAATACTTTTGGAGAGATGGCAATGTAGAAGTAGATATAATTAAAATCACAGATGAAAGTTTACTCCCAATAGAGATAAAAGTGTCAAAAGTAGAATTAAAAGGGCTTAAAAGTTTCATGAAAAAATTTAACATTAATAAAGGATTAATAATTACTTATGAAAAGAAGACTAAAATTGATTTATCCGATAATGTGGTTGAAGTAATTCCTTTTTATGAATATTTATTAAAACAAGATTAATTCCGTGAACCACTATAAATGAAGGATAAACTTTATTTCTGTTATTGAAGCTTGTTTATTTTTAAGAAGAATCAACGTTTAGTTTCTTCTTTTGTTGGATTTTCAAGTTTGTCTATTAGATTTTTAATCTTATTAATAAACATTGTAGCAAAGCATAGACATGATTCTGCATCTGAAACAGAAATTTCAATTGCTTTGTATACGGAATTGTTTCTAAGTTCCCTGAAACGATCAAATTTTATTATTTCCTCTTCACTGAAATTGTCTTTGTAAAACTCCTTTAGGAAACTAATTGTTGCTTCATGAGAATATGGCTTAAAACCGCTTAATGACATCAAAGACTGTGTAGATTCTCTAATTGTGTCGTATGTATCTTCTAAAACGAATTTTGCCGTTGTTTCGTTTATTTCTTTTTTGATATATTCTAACCTTTCCTTCGACTTGATAAACAGAGATTTGGCTTCGATAGGATCTGGTGTTTTTCTTCTAACCTTTCCATTTTTTAAGTAATAGTCGAATTTGTTAATCATTAAACCACCTTAATGTATCCGTGTAAGACAATACCATTTGCTATTGTGTTCTTGAACTCTAAGGAACTTTTATCGAGATTCGGCAAAATATGAAGGTTTACTTTTCTATTAAACTCTTTTTCTAACTGGTCTGTATCATGGCTAATATCCTTTTTTATAATTATTAAGATGTCAATATCGCTTTCTTCTATGTCTTCTCCTTTGGCAAATGAACCGAATAAAACAATAGACTCAGGCATATAGTCCTTTATTAGTTTTCTTATAAATCCTGTCTTTTCAAGCCTAAAGAGATTAAATATTCTTTTATATGAAAAATAGGTCTGCGATTCCAGGTCTGCCTGAATGTTTGTTGTAATCTCTGTTTTTTCTATTTTTACTATCTTATATTTAAGAAGCTGATCTATAACATTTGAAACTGTAGTGGTCGAGACACCCGCTTCTTTTGCCAACCTCCTTATATGAAAAGACTTATTTGGATAATTAAAGATTATTCTAACTACTTTAACCAGATTATTATTGAATATATCGTTATTTTTTTGTAACATATGCCTTTTTTATGTAACAACTGTTATATAAATATTTCGGTTGGATTTAATAGGATTAAGAATAATAAACTTTATTCCTGTTATTGAAGAGCATATCTGTTATGGAGCTCTTATAAGTGGTTTATAGGCTATGTTTTAATTGGTTTATACAGCTTATAGCTATGTTTTAAAATAGGTTTTTAACGATAGGTTTATATATTAGTTACTACACCATAATAGTAATAATAATTAAAACTTATATAATAAGGAGGAAAATAAAATGGCAAAAACACCAAAGGTTAAACCAATAGAAGATCAGTTTTTTGATGCTACATTTGGAATATCCGGTGCAAATGAGCACGATCCTGCTAAAGTGTTAGCTTTAGTGCAAAAAGAACTTGGAAATTTTGAAGTTGAGGTTCTTGATAATGGTAAGGTAAAAAAAGTAAGAGCTAATCCTATGAGTGATCATGATATAGCGGAATTAAGACATTTTATATTATTAATGGACGAAGCTAGAAGAAATGGAAAGCCAATAAGACTTGAGGATATGGCAATTCCACTTGGGCAGATAGGTGCAGTAACAGCTAGGAATGTTAGAAGTTCTTTAGGAGAGTATATGGGTGCGCCTAAGAATCTTAAAGAGGAAGCTGCACGTAGATCAGAAGTTGAAGCATTATATGACAACAAAGCTCCAACACTTTATCAAAGACAAGGGTAATTAAATAAGATTACCTTTTTCTTTCTATTATTTTTTTCATTTCTTTAACAAATTCATTAGATAATGTTCTGTATTTTTCATAATCCTGACCAGAAACAATAGAAACTTCTCTATGAACAATCTGCTTGAATACTTTATACATTAATCTCATTATGTCTGAGTATTTTTTTGTTGTTAATTTTTTTGGAACTAAATCACGATCAATCATATCTGCAACATGATCTGGAGATGGTGGAATTTCACCCTCTGCCATTAGAGATGCATGAGCTGAGTCTATACATGCCCAATATAAATCCATTGTAGCGTGTAAAATGTGCTCTCTGCTTCTTTGCAATGAAGCTGGGGCCATTGTATAATAAGTGTAGATACTTTCCTGGCTAGGTCTTATTCTTCCACGATCTAATAATGCCTGTAATGGATCAAAAAATCCTGTGTCTATTAAAGCGTAACCATATCTTAAAATATTTATTGCAACTGGGTCTCCTGCACGAACATAATCCCAAAAACTAGTCCATCGCATTGATTGAACATGTAACTTATTTGGCTCAATTTCCCACATTATTTTTTCTATTATAACTCTATATGTTTGTATTATTTCCTTTGTTAAAATAATTGAAACATCATCTAAAACAACTAAAATGTCTATATCCCTGTTTTCTGTAGATGTTCTGCGAACAGTTGAACCAAATAGAACTACTGCTTTGATTAGACCACTGAATTCCTTATAGGTTCTTTCTGCGAATTTCTTTGCTATTTCAAATTCTTTTTCTGGGAAGGAATATTTCTTCTTTCTGTCCTCTTTTTTTATCTCAAACTTCATATAAGAACCTCCTGCGGGTTCTTATCATCTCCAGCATCCATTTCTAACATGTTCTTATCATCCCCTTTTTTGATCTACGGTTCTTTTGAACTCTGTTCAAAGCCACTTGCGTGTGTTATTAACTCCTTTATTTTTGACTATCACTCTTATTTATATTGATTTAGTTATTTAAATATTGGTTACCATTCTATGTCAGTGTAAGTTTTGTCTATTTCTTCTATTCCTGTCTTGTATTTACTAATTTCTATTTTTCCTGCGTAACAACATTCAAAATCCTTCCAAGTTAAGTATTTCATTCTAATCCTAGTCCTGAGTAAAATGGAGATCCTTTAAAATCTTCTGATGGTGCATATTCCCCTACAATTGAAAATGGATTTGTAGTTCTACCAAAAGAGTAGCTTCCGAAATCACTCCAAGACATTCCTGTTCCGCCTGGATCTATCCTATAAACAGGACTATTTAATGAACGCCAGGAACCTAACATAGCTTCGTGGAGTTTTCCTTCTGGCTGACCACCAACCTCTGCAATCATTACACCTTTGTAGCCTTCTTTTTTTATTTCATCTATAAATTCTCTTATTGGAGTATTACCTTCACCAATTGTTAAGTGCTCATCATCATAACCAAAATTATCTGTTAAGTGGACATGACCTATGATTCCATCTCTTGCTAGTTCTTTCATTTCATGCATTAACCATTTTTTAAATTCTTCATCAGTGCCCTGGAAATATTTTCTGAAGGTATTTGCATGACCAATGTCTATTGTTGCTTTAATATGATCTGATGCTATTTTCTTTGCTTCATCTTCATTTACACCTTTGATTTTTAATTTTTGGACCATAGTGTTTCTGCTCTTTTGAATAATTTCTCTTAATTCACTTGGCTTTCCACCATAGGTTTCTGCGAAAACATTTTCAGGTGCAATAAAAATCGGTTCTTTTAAGCCTGCTTTTTTTTCTTTATCATACGCATACATTGCTGCTGTTGCTACACTTTCTGCTGTTCTTTGCAAGCCGACTTCTTCTATTGGTTTTGTTGTTCTTATTCTGTTTTCATTTTCAATATATCTTGCTTCATATGATTTTGAAATATTTTCATAAGAATCAACCTGCCTTTTTATTTTACTGACAGCTTCTTTTAATAAATCCATTGGCTTTTGAATTACTTTTTCATCGAAATCTTTGCTTCCTAATTGGGGGGCAAATTCAGCTAATGGACCTCTTTCTCCTTTGTGACTGTAAAAAAGATCTCTTGCCTTCCATCTTGCATCATTGGGGCTTGTTTTTTCAATTTCTTCCAGTTCCTTGAACCTACCATTAATAAAATCATATTGTTTTTTATTGTCTTTTGCTATCTCCTTATATCTTTCTGCTTCTCCCATTTCAAGAGCTGTTTCTTTTGCAGTATAATCTTTGTAAATATCTGTTAAACTTTTATTTTGTTCTTTTGCTAGGTCTCCTAATTTTACTGTAATTTTTTCTTTTCTTAGTTCTCCTGTTTTTGGATCTCTTACTTCTCTTTCTCTCCAAACTATATCTCCTGTTTTTGGATCTCTTTTTGGATTTGCCCAAGGATCTAGACCTATTTTTTCCGGTTGAGGAGCTGCAACAGTAATATCGCTTCTTAGTGGAATAACTTTTCCTGTTTCTGTATCTGCAAGCATGGCTGTTTCTGGTTCACCTTCATAACTTTGGAATCTTGGTTTTCCTTCAACTAAAATAGTAAGACTTTCATTTTCATAAATGTGGTCGGTGTCTTTGCGTGTATATGTGATGGCGTCCTCATATTCTAAACGCACAGGAACAGGGTTATTTTTATAATCACTAATCTCGTAAGCAAAATTTTGCGCCAGTTGCGAAGATGGAGCTAGCATTAGATAACCGGTTCCGGTTACTTGATACGTGTAATTAACCCCGGTAAGCACATCCTTTTCGTTGTCTTCATATCT
>CAYIHC010000019.1:0-11294 GCA_964363105.1 Candidatus Woesearchaeota archaeon
AGTAACCTCAATAGAAGACAATTCGTTCTTACAGTTTAACACTACAGAAACAGATTTATCTATTTTCCTAAATGAGCCTTCAGAATGTAAATTTGACAAGTTTGACATTGATTTCAAAAACATGCAGAATAATTTCACCTGTGTAACATCTTCAACATCAAGAACACCATTATTTCAGGGTTTATTTGAATGTAAAACAAAATTAACTAACTTAGCCTTAGGAGACAATAAATTCTTTTTCAGATGCAAAGATCAACCATCAGCACCAGAAGATAAAAGAAATACAAATGAAGAATCCTTCCCATTCACTTTAAGAATGGCTAAACAATTAAAAGCTACTTTACTATCCCCAATAGCAAATACAACATTATTTATTTCAAACACAACCTTAAGAGTAAGAACAGAAGAAGGAGCTGAAAATGGAAAGGCAAAATGTGCATTCTCAGAAAAGAATGTTCCAATAACAGACATGGCATTATTCTTAAACACAGAATCAACGGAACACACTCAAAACTTAATTTTGCCAAAAGGAAATTATAACTTTTTCATTAAATGTATAGATATAGCAGGCAATTTAGTAGATTTAACTTCAAAGTTCACAATACAAGTAGACACTCAATCGCCGCAATTAACCTCAATCTTCAAGCAGGGTAACTTATTAACTCTAAGCATAGATGAAGAAGCAGACTGTGAATCTTCAACAATAGACTTCCAGTTTGGAGAAGGAAGTAAAATGTTAAAACAAAGCTTAACACATCAATCTTCAATGGACTCTTCTTTAATGTTTATAATCTGTAAAGACACTAACAATAACGAAGCAAAATTTAAAGTTCAAGATTAAACCTTTAAAAAGAACTTTCTCAAGCGAAAATAGAAAGCTTTATAAACGTTGCATATATTAAAACGATTGATGCAAATATCACAACAATTAGGAAAGGAATTTGAAGTATTAAAGTATTTTTACAAGAATAGAATGGGTCATGTTAGGCAGATCAAAAGATCTGTTAAAATTTCAGAGCACACCCTTTTGAAATATTTAAGCAAGTTGGAGGCTATTAAAGTAATAAATCATAAAGCTGTAGGTAATCTAAAGATATACTCTATAGACTTAGAAAATGATCTAAGTAAGCTATTGTTCTCTATTTTTGATTTTGAAAGACTGGAAGGAACAGAATATAATAGGAAGATGGGAATTAAAGATTTTTTAGAAGCTTTAAAAGTGATAAAAATACCTTATTTTGTGATGCTATTTGGATCTACTGCAAAAGATAATTATACGAAAGAAAGTGATGTAGACATGTTAATTGTTTATGATGTTTACAATAAAGAGCTATTAGATGAAGTGAACAAGATAAAAAGAAGAATTGTGGCAGAAAGAGGAGTAAGGATAAATTTTATTTTGATTAAGATAGAAGAATTTTTAAAAGAAAAAAGCAACAAAATCAATTATGCCCTCCAGGATGCCTTGATTACAGGCTATCCAATATTTGGAAATCAAACATATTACGAGGTCATTGAAAAATGAAAGGCTTGTGGGAGTTATGGATGGGGAACGAGAAGATAGCAGAAAGAGATTTTAATAATTTTTTAAAGAAAAAGATGATAATAAAAGGCGCAACAGAAATAGAAGTTAAAGGTCATCTGAATAAAGCTCGAAGAAATTTATTATTCGCAAAAGAAGTGATTGATGAACTGGAGGGTTACTATGAGTGGTCTCTTGTAATCTATTATTACGCAGTTTATCAGGCGGCTCTTGCCTTGGGTGCATCAAAAGGATTTAAAACAAAAAAGCATTTAGCAACTATATGTTTACTGGTGAATTTCTTTTATCCAAAACATATATCAAAAGAAGATCTCGCAGTAATATCAGAAACTACAATAAAAGATGAAGACATTAACAACTTCGTAGAATTAAAGGGCAAGAGAGAAGATGCAAATTATTCAATATCGGTAGACTACGAAAGAGAAGTTGCAGATATAATGGGAAAGAAAGCAATTGAATTTGTTAATAAAGCAGAAAGAATAATTGAGGAGAATTCCAAAAATCAAAATGGAAACATGGTATGATAAGGAAGAAGATATACTGGATATACAGCTCGATAAGAAAGAGTATTGGAAAAGCATAGAATTACCAAATGGTGTTGTTATTGATATATCTAAAGACGGCACAATAACAGGTATAGAAATATTAAATGCAAGTAAAGTGTTTTCAGGCGACGTTAAGAGAGTTATAGAAACAGCCCAACTAATGGCTGCCTGACGTCATAATTAAGTTTAGCAGGTAGATAATTAATCAAAGTTCAAGATTAAAATTTCTTAACTTTTCCACGTTTAAGATCTTCCAGACTCAATTTTAATTGGATTATCGCATCTATTTCAATCTTCTTTTTTAACAGTTTACATTCAATTTTTGAAATATTTCTAAGTTTCATTTAAAGGTATTTAACTAAGTCTTTTGTTTTAAGTATATTTATCTTATTCTGTTTTTCAAAATGTTTATCATCAGACCATATAGGAAGATTCGTAGCTAAAGCAACCGCTATAAAAGGCGTATCTTTCTTATCAATGCTATCCATTATCTCTTTTGCTTCTTCCATAAAAGGTTTGATAAAGTCATCTCTTAAAACAGAAACATTTCTCATCACTCTATTAAAAACCATCCTAAATTCCTCATCAGTTACTCCTGATTTATCCTTTATGTAGCCTTTATATTTATCAATTTCGTCTTTTGATAAGCCTATTGTTACAAAAATGATATTACTATCTTTTATTATCCTTCTAGAATCAGAATCTTTAATCAAGGCTGCTATTATCTTGTTGGTGTCTGCTAAAACTTTCATTCAAACCTTTTTCTTATCTCGGATTTTAATTTATCCCCTATGTCTTCTACGTCCTTTTCTGTTAATTTAATTTTTTGGATTATCTTCTCTTCTAGTTCTAACTCTTCTAATCTTTTTTCAAATGCTTGCCTGGCTACCTCAGACCATTTCATTTCAGGATGTTCTGATAGCCTTCTATGCAAAATTTCAGGAACAGCTAAGGTTAGGTTTACCATATTTATGTGTAATACGTGCATAGTATTTAAAGATTTCGGTTCTCTTTTACAGTATATGGTCAGCCTTTTTATCACCTATACTAACAATAACAAATTCAAAATTTCTTAACCAAAGCTTTAATAATTCAGAAGATTAACACTTATTACATAAAAATGAACCTCTTAATAGAAGACGGAAAAAATCTGGTGGATGAGCTTGCTGATTTTGAAAATATAAAGAAAAAAGCAGAACTAAAAATAATTGAATTAAGGAGTAAACTCCTTGGTTTTGCTGTTGAAAATAATATAAAAGATTTATTTGGAGATAAGTTCAACTGTCATATAAGTGAATTTGAAAAAATTAGCATTCCTTTGGAAAACAAGGAAAAGTTATTAATTTTAATAAAACAAAAGGGTTTATACGAAGATCTCTCTAATCTAAACCTATTCAAACTAAGACCAAGAGTATTAAAAGGAGAAATTGATGAAGACATAATAAGTCTGGTCAAAAAAGAAAAAGATTACCGGTTCAACATTGTGAGGAGATAATCTTGGGAGACGAAATAAATTCAGATATAAACTGCAGGCTTTGTAAACAAACATTCTCGCCTAGAAAGATAACTAATCATTTAAAATCGTGTAAAGAATATCACTCTCAAGGGGGTGTTAAAGATGTTTTCCTTATTAAGGCAGGAGTCGACCATTTTTGGGTATATTTTGAACTAGAAACAAAATTAACTCTCGAAGATTTAGACCAGTTTTTTCGTGATTTATGGGTGGAATGTTGTGGACATTTAAGTGCATTTACTATAGAAAGAGTGCCATACACGTCTTCAAAGCATAGTCCAGATGAAAAAAGTATGAATATCCCCTTAAATAAAGTAATCCAGCCAAAATCGAAATTTAGTTATGAATATGATTTTGGCTCAACCACAATGATCTATGTTGAGTGCATATCTCTAAAAAAAGGCAACGAAGGTATCCATATAATCGCACGTAATAATCTGCCGGAAATCAAATGTAACAAATGCGGGAGCATTGCCGAAGAAATCTGTTCCCAATGTATCGATGAAGGGCTGGGGTTTCTTTGTAAAGGATGTGCAAAAAAACATGAATGTGGAATAGACATTCTTCTCCCTGTTGTTAATTCTCCACGCTTGGGTATATGTGGTTTTACAGGATATGATTGTCCCTTAATCGATAAATAATAGCATTTCAAACCACACAATTAATAGGAACTTTTATTCCTATATTTAGGAACTTTTCTACCAAAATATTTATAAATAATTGGAACTTTTATTCCTATATGGTTTCGGTTCAAATTCATAAAGAACATATCAAAGAGCACATCCAGGTAATAGGGGAAGCAATAGCTGTCGGTATAGAGAAGAGATCTGCAACAATCGGTCTGCATGCCTCAGCCTGTTCAGTTTCCCTTCTGGAATTATACCTACATATTTTAGGAAAAATTTCAACAGGGACTATGATCAAGCATGAATGGTTCAAGCCACCAAAACCAGAACAAAAAATCACTCCAATAGCAGAAAGAAGATTAGGTATAGACTTCCCAGACAAGAATGAAGTTCTTTCTTTAATGTATTCAATAGAAGATCAAAGAAATAAACTAATCTACGGCAAATCTCTAAGTTCAGCAACAGAATCCGTTCTTTCATCATTCCAGAAACTCCACCAGATTATAAAAGATAAACTTAAAGATTTAGGAGAAGAAATTGAATAAATTGGTATTGAAGGCAATTTCCTACATGCAAAACGCTTTAAGCTTCGTTTTTTTAGACGCAGATATCAAAGATTCAATTAATTCAGTTTATTTATTTGGTTCAGCTGTTAGAAACCAATTAACAAAGGACAGCGATATTGATATCTTCATTGACTGTAAAAACGAAAAATTAATTGAAAACCTCTCAAAAGCAGCCATTAATCGTTTTTATCATTCAAAAGATTATGAAAAATGGAAACTTATGAAATTTACAAACTCAATTTCAGTTCAAACAGGTAGCTTGGAAGAATGGCAGTTAAAATCAAGTATTTTATCAGAAGGTTTAGTTCTCTATTCAAAACAGCCAACAATTAATAAAGCAGAAAGAAAAGTATTATTTGTTTTTAAACTACCAAAAGACAAGAAGAAATATCTATATTTAATCAGGCAGTTATATGGTAGGAAAGAAAAAGGCTATAAAGACCTAGGTTTGCTTGACAAGTTAAACAGTGAAAAAATAAGCACAAACGTTATTATTACCCCAAAAGAAAATCAGCAGAATCTAATTGAGTTCCTGAACAACAACAAAATTGATTATTCAATGAAAGAGATTTGTATCTTCTGATTACCAAACTTCAACTTTAATACCCAATCCATCAAAATGTTTCTTATCTCTTGTTACTAACACTAAATCATTGGCTTTAACTATTGAAGCTATAAGTAGATCAAATTCTTTTGTCAGTCTACCCTTCTTTTTTAAGTTCACATATTCCTCTCCAAACACTCTGCACGCTTCATCATTAAAATGGATTATTTTGGCTAAAGTTGTCATAAGAAACCCTCGTATCCCATTTAAAGAATTCTCAGTGTTATTACTAAGATAAGCCCCCTTATATAATTCGCATAATGTGATGGGTGTGAGGCATATCTCAAATAAATCATAGTCAATCTTATCAATAAATTCCTTTAACTTTGGATCTCCAGTTAGAAAATCAATCACGATATTAGTGTCTAAACAATGCATCAGAATTTCACCTCTCTTAATTTAAAACGTTTTCTATCTTCTTCAAGCGTTTTCTTGATAGTTTCCCATTCCTCTTTTTTGTCAGCCCAAATACCAAAAAAATCCATTATGTTTTTCTTATCATTTTTCGGTCTTTCTATTAATTCTACTACAGTTTCTGAAAATGATCTTCCATTCTTTATTGATTTTAGCTTCATATAAGCCTCCTCTGATAGTGAAATAACTTTAACCATAATATGCATATGCGCATACACATATATAAATCTTTCGCAACTAAATAACCCTAAGTTAAACTCCTTAATTAAATGTAATGCTAAAAAATTGAAAATTTCAACATTAAAATTGTAATCTTTCACATTTTCTTCAGAAATCATATTTAAAGATAAAATAAAAATTGTAAAATCTTCCAATTAATCCAGAATCAATAAATCTTTATAAACATTAAAAAGCTATCAAAAATATGATAACAACAAAAAGAGGTCAGTTATTTTCACTTCCATTTATCTACATCTTCGGCATTATAGTCGCTGCTTTAATATTAGCATTCGGATTCTCTTCAATACTAAAACTAACAAAAACCGTTGATGAAGCCTCTTTAAGCAAGTCAGTTGAAGGATTAAGGGAAAAAGTTGATTTTTATTACACCTTAGAGCCAGGATCTAAAAAACAGTTTAAATTAGATTCAGCAATCAGATTACCCTCAAAAATAGAACAAGCCTGTTTCGTAAAGCCAAAATCTCCATTAACATCCCAATTGCCAGATTCAGCACTAGCACCTTTAATTCAAAATTCAAACTACAATCTTTATTTCCTGCCGTTTACATCATTTAAAAATACAAGATTCTTAGTTAAAAACCTAGAGCCAAAAACAAATCCATTATGTATTAAAACCCAAGGGTTTTTATCATTTACCTTGGAAACAAAAGCAACAAGTGAAAAGGTCTATGTAGAAATAAACAATAATAATTAAATACACACTTATTACAGTATTAAGATGGTAAATTTAAACAAAAGAGGTGACATTTCCCAGCCATTTACATATCTATTTGGCATTATAGCAGGAGCATTAATATTAATCTTTTTAATCTCCTTTGCAAAAGGTCATGTAAACATACAAACTCTAAAATCATCACAGGAATCAGCATTCTATTTTGACGAAACCTTAACATTATTAACAGCAGGAGAAGATGTCTATAAAGAGATAAATACCCCAATAAAAAGAAACTATGAAATCTCCTGTAACAATTTAATTGTGGAAAAATCAAAACCCGCAAAATTAAACTCTATTGTTTTCTCCCCTAAAAAACTAACATCTCAAAAGTTATCAGTTTATTCAAAATCAGTCTTATTCCCATTTAAAATAGCAAACATTTTCATCATTTCAGACCCATCAAAAAGATATTTATTTGTCTTTGATGATCAGACAAAAGATTTAGTAGAATCCTTCAAAAACGATATTAGAATCAAACTACCATCTATTTTTAACTTTCAATTAATCTCAAAACAAAGTTTATTGTCAAACTTAAACGAATTAACATCTCAAAAAATAACAAGGGTAGTTATATTTGCGCATTTTAATAATCAGGAATTAACAAAACTATCTCAAAAATTCAAAGATATATTAGTAGTTAATTACAATGAAGGCACAGGCACTTTAAAATACATATCTAATTCAAAAGATTCTAACTTCTTTTCTTTACCTTTATTATATGGGGCAATTTTTTCAGAAGATCATCAGTCTTATGAATGTTCAAGAGATTTATTATTAAATAAATTAAAATTATTATCAAAACTATACAATCAAAAAGCATCTCTTTTATCTTCACCATCATGCCCTTACCAGCAGGCTTCCACTATTTTAAATACATTAGATACTTCAAATTTAGAAGCTTTGAAATCATTTTACACTTCACTGGAGCAGGTTAATACAATACTTGCAGGAGGCAACTGTGCACCATTATATTAAGAATAGAATTCCATCGAAGTTCTTTATACCGAATACTAAAGCGCAGACACAATCAATGGAATTAATAGCTGTTTTACTCATATTTTTAGTCTTATTGTCTCTTGGTATTTATTATTACTATCAGTTTCAGTTTTCAGATATAAGGTCTTTAACCTCAAAATTAGTAAATGAAAAGCTTGAAGCCTACTTAGTCTCAATTCCAAATATGCCTGAATTCCAGTGCAGTTCAAGAGGTTCTTCAGATATTTGCTTGGATATTTCAAAAGTATTATTGTTTAAAACTTCAGAATTATCAAAAACAGCCCTTTTGCCAAGAGCAAGAATACTAGTAAAACAATTGTATCCTGAAACAACAGCAGTAAAAGAATGCACATTGCAGGATTTTAATTCACCTTCATTTCCAAATAATTGTTTATTCTTCACAATTAAGGATTTATCAATCAATAAAAATAAAGCCATAATTTCAAATCCTGTTTTGTTGTATTACCCCAACAAAAATCTTTATTCCTTAGGTTCATTAATAATAGAGGTGGAAACATGAAAATTAAACCTCTTTTTTCGTCTCAGTTTTTTTCTTTCCTCAAGGTTTCTTTTCCTAAAAGAAAGCTTGCTCAACAGAGTTTCTTTCCGAAGTTTCTTCTTAAGAAAGCTCAACAAGAAATTGTAGGTCTAATGGTAATTGTTATTATCTTAGTATTTGCAGTTCTATTCTTCCTTATGTTATCATCAAAAACAACAGAATTGCCAAGTTTAAAAGAAGTCGCAGAAGCAACATCTACATTAAACATAATCTCAAAAGTTAATTTATGCCATGAAACCACCTTAGAGGAAGCTGTTAAATTATGCTCTCAAAATTTAAATGCCTGTAATAAAAATGCCTGTGAATTAGTAAAAGAAGAATCAGTTAAAATGCTTAAGTTAATATTAAAACCAAAAGAAGCATTTACTATGAACATAACAAAAGATGACATTTCAATACTTGAGTTCGGTAATTGTAAAGGAGATATAATAGTTACCTCAAGGAAAATACCCATGGAATTATCTGTTATTGACCTAAAATTAGCTCTTTGCAGGGAATGAAAATGAAAACAACCCCAGAATTAATAACAAAAACACAATCTTTCCTTAAAATAGACTCTTCATCCAGATTATACGTTAATAAACAAATTTATACGAACTTTTTTAATCTAAATCAGGTCTATAAGCAGTATAAACATATTTTACGAGAGTTTCATAATCTCATTATCTATTTTATTACCAAAATATTTATAAACGCATCTTTTACATTAAATACAAGTCTACTTAATAGCATAAAACATGTGCTTCAAAAGAGGTAGATAATAAAAGCTGATATTCAGCAAAAATCAAACGGAGGTGTTTCGTTATGCAAGAAACATTCGTATTAAAAGCCAAAAAGGCTATGAAGAAAGTTGTAGCTTTAAGTACAGCAGTTACAATGCTTGGAGCTACTATGACTAGTGCGTTAGCATTAGACCTTGGAGAATACCCAGGCCCATTTGTAAAGGGCGGAGTATATGATCCATCAAATGTTTTTGTTTTAGGAGATAATGCAGGCCCAGACACATTTGGTGCTTTAGACATTGCAGCAAACCTACAATTTGAAAGTAAGGTTTGTACCTCTGCAGGTAAAGGCGCTGTTAGTGTTGTTGGTGATGCAATTCCAGTCTCAACAAACTCTGACTTATTAGAGTTAAGAGAAAATGTTGGCAGTGTTAGAGAAACACTAAGTGAATTTGACTTAGACGGTTTAAGAGGCGGTTCAGTAACAACAAACGAAGGAAGAACAGAATACAATCAATATTTAAGATTTAATTCTTCCACATTGAACATTGGGGGCAATCCAGTAGTAAACTTTACAGAAAACGATGAACCTGTTGAAAAAGTTGGCGACTTCTTGGTTGTCGATGTTGGTGGAACAAATGCAACAAATGCATTCTTCGAATATGAATTACAATTTGAAGAAGGTCTTGAATCAGGAATCTCATCTGCAAAATTAAATGATTTGGATGATGAGAGCTTGGTAATCTTAGGCCAAACATACGTCTTTGTTGACTCATCAATAGACACAACTAATAACGAAGTTAAATTAGTCTTATTAGGTGGCGCAGTTTATGATGTCTTGGAAGAAGGAGAAAAGAAATCCTACACAATAAAAGGAAAGACATATAATGTGCAAGTTGTTTTAATTACAGACCAGAACCCTGAAACAGTTGTTTTCAGAGTAAATGGTGAACAAACTTCAGAATTAGATGATGGTGAAGTTGAAATATTAAGCGATGGTACTCTATTAGGTATCTCTGAAATTGTTTCCAATGAAGCTGGAGAAGCTGGTGGTGGAGACATTGTAGAGTTCTATATAGGTGCTAATAAGCTTGAACTTGAAGATAAAGAATATGTTGATTCTTCATTTGAAAGTAGAGTTAAGATTGACAATGAACCTCTTGAAGATTCATGGGTTGAAATTGATGTAAATGAGTTATCTTCAACAGAAATAGAGATAACATCTCTTAAATATAGACTTGTAGCAGATTCTCTACCGGGTTTAACAAATCTATATATCCCTCCGGGACATGGTGTCCGTGAGTTCTTAGATGAACCTCAAGGCATGCTAGGTCAAAATTGGGATATAAGGTATGAAGGCTTGGATGATACAGGCGTTTCTGTTATTAAGCTTGATCCTCAAGGTGATGATGAATATAGATTAGAATTCACAAACCAACTAGGTCAGTTATACAGAATACCATTTATAACCAACAAAGGTGGAACCTTCAAGTTTGGTGACGATGATGACGATTTGGTATTTGGAGAAGGTTACATAAATACAAGTGCTAATGTTAATGCAAGCCAGTTATT
This sequence comes from Candidatus Woesearchaeota archaeon, assembly GCA_964363105.1. Lineage (GTDB taxonomy): Archaea > Nanobdellota > Nanobdellia > SCGC-AAA011-G17 > JACQNH01 > JACQNH01. Next base: position 10,616 of record CAYIHC010000019.1, read on the forward strand.
CTTTAACATTGGAACTAATGACTACTTTGTATTGTCTAAACAAGACTCAGCAAATGCAACAGACGAAACAGCAGCCTCACATGTTGTACGTTATACATCTATTGATACCTCAAATAACCAGGTAACAGTAGATGATTTAGCAACAGGAACAAGGGAGTTTACTTACTCTACAACAGGTGTTGGAAACTCAACTGTAACCATAGGTAAAGTAAACTTATTGTTTGGTGGGAATACTTACTTAGCTTTCATCAATAATAATGCCACAACAGGTTATGCTTTAGCAGTAGACCAGAATGGTGATGGAGTTATTGGTAGCCCTACATCTAATCTTTTAGCAGGTACTTTCAGTTCCGGTCAGCAAAATGGTCATGCTTGGATTACAGGTAGGCAACTCCTACAAGAAGTTAGGATAACTACTAGAGGCGGTGCAGTACTTGATCTAGGTAATCATTCACAGTCTCACGGTATAAATGTTACTCAAGGTGCGGGTACAGAAACATTAGCTAACGCTGGTGTAAGGATTACCGATCAATTAGCTAGTAATCTTACATTAATAACTGTGAACTCAGAATTCGATGAAGATGGTCCTCTAAATACAGTAGCTGGTGCTGACGAAGTAATCTGGTTCGAAATTACAACAAGAACAAACAATGAAATAGGAATACCCAAAGCAAGTGTT
>CAYIHC010000020.1:0-11091 GCA_964363105.1 Candidatus Woesearchaeota archaeon
TCTTCGGTTATAGTAATTGTTTTGGTTGCCATAAACGTATGTTTATGTGTATGTGTATATAAGTCTTTTGTCTGCATTTTATTCCTCTGGATTGTATTTCGTGATTGACAGGATTTCATAATCAAATCTTCTTTCCTGAAATTTAAATTTAATCTTGTCGTTGACTCTTTTTCCTAAAATTGGTAGTATCAAGGGATGAGATATTGGAAATTCACTTAAATCTTCAAATGCTAAGTCTTCTGTTACAATGTTCATTGAAATTTCTTTGTTTTGAATTTTGTCCTCTAGTTTTACTGAGGTTGATAATGAGATTTCTAATGGATTTTCTAGCGGTTCAACAACTTCAAATCTTTTTATTTTCGAACCCCATTGACCGGCTTCTTTCATAAAATGAATTGCGAGTTCATATAACCTTGGACCATAACCATATTTTCCATAAGGCATGTCAAATAAAGGTTTATCGCCTAATTGCCATTCTTTTGCTCTTTTTGCTTCTTTGAATAGATAGGTTAATCTATTTTCGATGCGCTTTAACTGATATGGTGTTATTGGTATTTTTGGAGAATCTAAAGATTCTTCTCTATGTTGTTCAAAATTTCCTCTTATTAAGTAAAAGAGAGTAATTTGAGTTGGATGTTGTGTATCTGTATTTTTTCCTGTCGTAAAATTAACTACTGTGTCAAAGATTGGATTTGTTTTTTCTAACATAGGTATAGTATTGTTAAGGTGTTTAATATGATGTGATGATAAAAAATTGTAAAAACTAACAAAAAAGTTGTAGAAACCTTTAATAAATCCGGAAATCCTTCAAAAATAGTGGCTAAAACTGAAAAATTTTCGGAAAATCTGGAATTTTATAAAAGGGATTATGTTAAATGGATTGCTTTAATATTGTTTATAGGCTTAATAGTGTTTGTTTTCCTTTCTGAAAAGGTATTATTTTCAGATGTTCCACAGTATTTAGCTGTTGGAAAGGAATTTGCAGAGATAAGTCATGCTAAGGTAAGAAATACTCCTGGGTGGATATATGGGTGGTTTTTGGGTAAAGTCTTAAGTATTTATCCAAGTATTACTGCTGTTAAAGTATTGAATTTAATATGGTATTCATTAAGTTTATTGATTTTGTATTTGGTTGTTAAAAGGTATGAGGTTTTGGTGTTGTATTTAGCTTCACCTTTAGTTTGGTATTTAGCGCCTTGGACTAATCCCTTGCATTTTGTTTCATTATTATTTTTGGTTACTTATTATTTGTTTTATAAGGATAAATTCTTGTTTTATTTATTTGGAAGTTTGTTACTAGGATTAGCAACTGCAGTTTGGTGGCCTGCTTTTTACTTTTCAGTATTTTTCTTTTTAAGCTTTCTTTATGATAAAAAATTTTATTTTGTTTTAGTAAATCTAATTATGTTTTTAATTACTTTTTCTTTTAGGATAATATTTGACTGGTATTATTTCTCAATGCCATTTTTTTCTACTTTAAGAGGGCTTGGAAGCAATCTGGCTTTCTTAGTTGGTGAAGCTCCTGATGGATTACCTGAACATAGTATTTTGAAATATTTTATGATTTTAGTGATTATGACACCTTTAATTTATAGATTAGTATTTGTAAACTGGGTAAAAGAAAGGAAAACCGGAATATTCTTAGTATTATGCTTAATTTTGTTTTTGTTTAATTTTCAATTTAGGTTTTTTATAAGTATAATGCCAATAATTGTTTTATTAATTGGAACTAAAGTAAATAAAAAAGAATTATTTTTGTCTTTATTTGTTAGTCTTATTGTAGTTTTATTTTTAACAGCTGGTTATTTTGGGAATAGAGATAAATTAATTACTGAAGATTTAAAACTAATTGAGAAAGATTTTGAAAATGAGAGGTTTATTGTTGGTTATCCTGGTGGAAGTGAGGAAGAGGCTGCTTATTTGGATACTGTATATTTTGGAGATAAGATAAAAGAGTTTATTAGATATAGTGAGTATAAATTATGGCTGAAAAAAGACAATTTGTTCAGGGAATATAAATTTGAAAGTAAAAGTAAAATAAATGACTTAAGAAAATTACAGTTGAATTTAAAATATTTAGTTAATGGAGACAATGATTTTAAAGATGTAAAGCATTGGATATTAATTAAAGAAGGTAAGGTTGATAATGATTTTAAACTTGTTAAAGAATATAAGGTTTTAAAGGTGTTTAAGAAGAATTAATCTTCATAGATTTCATGAAGCTGCTTGAGTTCTTCTCTAAAATTATTACTTAAGTCTTTTCTCATCGAACAGATACTGGAGTCGACTACCCTCTTTGAAAGTTTCAAAGCTAAAGCGATTTCAGTATTACTTTCTTCACCTATATGGCGTTTAAGACATTGCGCCTTTTTAAGTTGGATACGGTCTTCTATATACCCCAAACAATCTTTGGCAAGTCTACCTGAAACTTCTATTTTCTCTTTCATAAGGCACACCTCAAGTGGGTTGCTATCTTTCGCTTCTACTGATTTTATTTCATCGAGACAGATAAATTTAGGACGGATTATTCTTTTTTTATTGGGCTTTCCGTTTTGACCCCTATAGTTCCTCCAATAGGTTCTTCCTAGATAATCTATAGCTTTATTATGGGCAAGAGTAGCTAAGAATGGCTCTGGTTTTCTTGTTCTGTCAATTTTGTTTTTTACAAGAGCCTGCCAAAAACCAACGAAGACCTCTTGAATTAAATCATCCACTACAGGCAGACAATGCGGATGGATTCGCACTAAAACAGTTCTTACATAACCTACCTTTTGAGAATATACTCTTGTGAAATATGCTTCATTTCCATGAAATTCCATATTTGTAAGGATTTAACACCCTATAATAGTCTTTCTGAAGAGCTTATTTGATGTATATAAACAAATTTGATTAGATTTAAAAATGCCCAAAATTAAGGCTTTTTATGAATGAAGAGAACTTAGTAAGGCATTATGACCAATTGTTCAGATTTCAAGATATAGATTATAGAAGCAGGAATGTTAGGAAACTAATTAAGAGATTCTTACAAGGCGGAAGCGTTTTAGATATAGGGTGTGGGACAGGGCATTTATTAAGGGAATTAGCAGAAGATGGGAGGGATGTAACTGGTGTTGAGCCTTCTAAGGAATTATTTGAATATTCCCTAAAAGTATGTGAGAAAAATAAAAAAATTAAACTATTTAATCTAGGAGGGGAGAATTTAAATACACTAAATAAGAAATTCGACAATATAGTGTCTGTTGATGTAATAGAACATGTTGAAGATGATGTTAACCAGATTAAAAATTTTTATAGTGTTTCTGGGCAAAACGCTTTTGTTGTTGTTTTAGTGCCGGCTTTTCAGTTTTTATATGGAGAAAGGGACAAGAAAATAGGACATCTAAGGAGATATAGCAAAAAGGAATTAATTGAGAAGATGGAAAGTAATGGATTTAAAGTTATCAAGAGCAGATACTGGAATGCTTTGGGGTTCCTTGTTTATTTTTTATTTGAGAAAATATTAAGAAAGAAAATTCCTGAAGAGCACAGATATAATGAGAAAAAGGGAATAAACTTGTTAATTAATAAGATACTTGATTTGTGGTTTAGAGTGATTGAGAATAATTTTTCTTTTGGATTTGGTTTGAGCTTATTAGTTGTAGGGAAGAAGGTTAACAAGAAAGAATAAATTGATTTTTTGAAGTGAAGACAGACTTAAGCTTTTAATTCAACTTCAATTTTATTTTTCCCTGATGGGTAGATCCTTACATGGTCCTTATAGTTTATTCCTGTAAACTTAACTATTTCATTTGGGATTCTAATTACGAGTGAATTACCTGATTTTGTAATCCGGGCTTCTTTTTCTAATCCGAATAGTTTCCTTTTTTTAACTTCTCTTTCTATTTCTTCCAGTGTTTTGTCATTTAAGTATTCTGATCCGCATTTGGTGCATATCTCACATTCTTTAATACCGAAATCTATTCCAAAAAAGTCTACTTGTGTGTGACATTTTTTTAGAGTGCCGCCACAATTGCAAGTGTAAGATAGTATTTCTTCTGCCATTTTTACCATATTTTGACTGTTATCGGATATATTTTATGAATGTCTGGAGTTTTAAAAAATTTTTCTGCATACACAACGCTGAAATACGAATAAAAGGTTTCAATAATATCAGCCTCCTGCTTTTTCTTTTGTCCTTTTATAATTGCTGTTCTTATTTCATTCATTGATATTCCCCTTAACCACATTCTTTCTATTGCGTGTTTTACTCGTTTATGCTCCCAGTTGATTTTTAGCTCCATTGTATTCTGTGTATTCTTTAGAATATTTAAACCTTCCTTTTTAGCAAGAAAGAATAAACTGGCTTTTTGAAGTGAAAACAGATTTATTTTCTAATTTAGGTAATATAAAATCATTGTTTTTTCTTTCTTTTATTAATTTATCAAAGGGATTGTAATATATTAATTCTTTATTTAGAGAGTTATTCGAAAACCTTTCTTTGTTGACTAAAATGTGAGTAAGGTTGTATTCTTTACATAACTCCTTTATATCTGTTTCTTTATCGGAGTAATAAGCACTGAACAGATCGATCAATCTTACTTTTATTTTTTCATAGTAATTTTTAGCAAAAGGAATATTTAATTCATCATTTATTAAGACAGATCTTTGTGAGAATAAGGGTATACAGTCTAAATCCTTGGGGTAACCTGCAATTAATGAGTCTTTTGGCAATGTGGAGATGAAATTGTAAATATCTTGATCCTGACAGATGGTTAAGTCTCTTCTTAAATGTGGGACAAATATTAAGAATAACAACAATGAGATCAAGATTAATTTTTTTAAGTCAAAATTGAATTTATTTATTCTACTTGATATGAAAAATATTAGGAATAAATAAACTGGAAGAAGATACCTTATTGGGATATAAATTTTAAATAATAAGATGAAGGACAAGAAGTATAATATTAACCCCGAAAGAGCAAATATTTTTAATTTCTTATTTAATTTGCTGCTTGTTTGGATAAACATTGAGATAATTGAAAGCAAAATAAGAACTATTATAGGATTTTTTGTTAATGAAGCTTTTATGCCTGTGTTATAAGGCTTTATTATTGAAACTATTCCATTTAATACAGGTATTTTTCCAGCTACCTGAAATTCTTCCATTTGGATTACTTCTTTGAAACTATAAAATGAGCCAATTTCTTTACTTTTCTGAACTGATAAATTGGAAATAATTAAGACGCTTAATAAAGCAGTTATTAAAAGATAAATAAATTTCTTTGATTTTATATTTTGGATTAAATTTTTGTTTACGAATGTTAAAGAATATGTTAAAAGCATAATTAGTGTTGAAGGTGGATATAGGAAAGATGAGATTATGATTGTTGTTAACGTTGGAATGTCTTTGTCTTTTAGGAAAAAATAGAGAAATATTATTAGTAATGGTAAGAAGAATGATCTTGATAAACCGCCTGAGAATAACTGAAGACTCCAAGAAAATAGAGTAAATAATATCGAAGATATAAAAGCTGTTTCTTTTTTAAATAACTGTTTTGATGTTAAATAAAAAAAGATTAAAGATACTAAAAACAGGATTATAGGTAATATCTTGGTTATTAAAATGAAATCAATGAACTTATCTAATGTTGAATACAAGAGTTGAACTGCTTTTGTTGAACCTATGCCTGCAAGAGCATGATCTGCGAGAATATCATTTTGGAATAGACTAGGATCATTAAATTTTGGAATTACAAAAAGAGCTGCTCTAACATCATCGTTTACAATATACCTTGAAGTAAAAGCGATTGACTGCAATGAAACTGAGAATAGCAAGCCAATTATTATCAATATTGTTAAATATGCGTCTTTCATTAATTAAGGCTATTATGATGGGTTTTTAATAATTATGAATATAAAACTATTTATTATCTTATCAGTTTCATAAGTCTTAAAAACAGGGATTGTTGGTGGTTAAAGATGTATAAACTCATAGATAATATCTTTGGATCAGGAAGAGTTATGGAATGGGCTAGGATAGTAATGAATAATAATTTTCGAGTTATTAAGTCAATGATAAATGAAAATTTAAGTGATAATGGAAGTATATTAGATATTGGGTGTGGAACAGGTTATTTTTCAAGATTGTTTAAGAATGCAAACTATGCAGGGATTGATAATTCTGAAAAGTATGTTTCTTTTGCTAATAAGAAGTATGGCGGAAAGTTCTTTGTTATGGATGCGACAAAGATGAATTTCAATAAAAAAGTTTTTGATGGGATAATAATGGTGTCTTTTTTACATCATATACCTGATAATGAACTGAAGAAGATTTTTAATGATGTAAAAAGAGTGTTAAAAAATGAAGGTAAATTAGTCATAATAGACCCTGTTCCTGTAGAAGAACAGAGTAATTTTATTAGGAAGTTTATCTTTAAGAATGATCGAGGAGGTTATGGGAGGGAAAAGGCTAAAATAGTGGAATTATTAGATTCCTATTTTAAATTAGAGAAATGTGAGGTAAGAAACTCTTTAACGTGCACATTGCAGTTATATGTTTGTAAGGTGAGATAAAATGGAAAACTTTGAGAAGTGGAACGAGGAAATGTTCAAGAAATGGGGCAATGAAGAGAGATATATAAAAAATAATTTCGTTGTTAGATTTGTTGAAACTAAAAGAGTTAAGGATTTATTAAGAGGTTTAAATGGTGATGAGAAAGAAATTTTTGAGATGGGGTGTGGAAATGGTTTTATATTATCAAGAATTAGTTTTGGAAAGAAAACAGGTGTTGATTTCAGCAAGACAGCAATAAATTCATGTAAGGATAAATTCAAAGGATTAAATGATTTTGAATTTTTTTATGGGGACATAGAGAAAGTAGATTTAAAAAAGAAATTTGATGCTGTAATATGCAGTGAAGTTCTTGAGCATGTTAAAAATCCTGAAAAGGTGATTGGTAATATGATAAAGCATTCAAATGGAAAGATATTAATAAGCATACCTAATGATAGGTTAACAGATTTTCTTAAGAAGGTTTTAATAAAATTAGGGATATTTGATATTTTCTTTAAAGGTTTGCCAAGAGAGACAAATGAATGGCATATACATAATTTTACATTTAATAGTATGAAAGACTTATTGAAAGACAAAGTTGAAATTGTAAAAATAAAACGATCTCCATGGTTCTTTTTACCTTTAAAGTATGTGGTTTATTGCAGAGTTAAAAATTCTTAAGTTTTCCAATTAAAAATCCTAAACCATAAGAGTAGTGAATAGCTATAAATATCAAAATGAATAATGGGAATGCCCATGGTTTTTTTATTGATAGGTAAAGAGAGTTAATTATAACTAAAACTAAATATATTGTTAAAGGTAAAATAAAAATCCAATTTAATAAATAAAGAAAAGGAGTTAATATTGTATAAATAAGCCATATTGCTGGAGAGAAGAAGATAACTGTTTTTAGATTTAAACTTAATCTGTTATTGAGATAGCGCATTACATAGCCGTAGTTATAATGTTGTTTTATTAAAGCTTTAAAGTTCTGTCTTCTTTTGTGATAGATAAATAAATCGGGGGAATAAGCAATTTTGTAATTGTTTTTTTTTAATTCCAAGAATAATTTTGTGTCTTCACCTGGCCAAATGTTTTCATCAAAGCCATTAATTTTGTTAAATATATTTTTTTTAATGAAAAAATTTGCAGTGGTTATTTCATTTTCTGTTGCATCCAGATTTAATTCTGATTTTTTGTATCTTTTTGCCATGAGGGAAGATGATAAGAAAGTCTGCATTACAAGACCAACAGATTTTCCAAAGAAAGAATCATCTTCCGGTGTCAATTGAGGACCCCCTGCTGCAGATAGTTCTGGATAATTCTTAAATAAATTGTCTGCGTTTTTTAATAAATCTTTATTTATTATACAATCATCGTCTATAAATGCCAGAATTTCTCCTTTTGCTTTTTTAGCTCCCTGATTCCTGTTTTTTGAGGCATTTTTGCTTTCAACAACGAAGATTTCGTATTGATTTTTAGGGTAATCTATATCTTTAAGACTGTTGAGAACTTTACAATCTCTTCCTGGTTCTAAAGCAACTATTATTGAGAACTTCATTAGATTTTGTTTTTTAATTGAATTTAAAAGCTTTATTAATCATAAACGTTTCTTCTATTTCTTCATGTGTTAGAAATCTTCCAGATTTTATTCTATCTTTTGCTCCTATTATCTCTTCTCTTGTTTTTTTATTTAGTTCTTTTTCATCTTCCATCATTCTTATTACACCTTTTATCTCCGTGCTATCTGGAGATCTTGATTAGGATAATTCTTTTCGAGATATTCTGGTTTGAATTTAATGTCTTTTGGATACTGGATTTCCCATATTCTAATTGGACCTATAAATCTTCCACTGTATATCCCATAAGGAGACCAGATACTATAGTTGTTTGGAGTTATTGATGGATCATAGACTTTTTTGAAGTGTTTCCAGTCTTGTTCATTGTCTAAAAGGTATAATTGAGCAAATAATGTTTTTGAAACCTTAGGGGAAAGATAAATAAAAGCACCCAAATCATTTACATTTAAACCGTTATTTGTTTGCTGCAATATTGGAAGGAATCTTAAGCAACCATCAAAACTGTCTTTTGTTTTTGGGTATCTCTCAAATCTGCCTTGCAAGTAAATACAATTAACTGGAACTTCCATTTGTTTTCCCTGATAATAAACAATTGCTTTTGGTTGTTTGAATGATACGGTTTTGGTTCCGTTATTTTCAATATTCAATACTTCTAATAGAACTGCTATTATTGCTGCCTGATTTTCAGGTATTAATTTGTCATTTATTATAAAGTCCTGATCTATCATGGATTGTCCCCTGAAAACAAATAACTGACCGTCTCTTGTTTCTTTTGATTGGGATTGGTCCATAGCAAAAGTGCCTAAAATCGAATATCTATCATAATTTTCATCAGAGCCAATACTGGAATAAGCAGGGAATTTACCAACTTCTTCATCTACTATTAATAAATGAGTAGCGTTGTGAGCATATAAAAATTCCAATGCTTCTGTTTCGTTTTGAGCTAAAAGTGCGTGCCTGCCTAATAAATAATTCCAATAGACTATTATGTTTCCGCCGTCTGTTAAAGTTGCTCTGTCTGCGCCATCCTGGACCATATAACCATAATCCCACCAGTGAGCAAAGACAGCATCTTCAGGTGTATTTTCTCTGATCCATTTTCCTGCGTGCTGCCATTGAACACTATAAATTGGACCTACGCTTCTGGCCATTCCATAACCGTTTTTTGTGAAAAAGATAAATGTTCCTTGAACAACTGGGATAAATAATATTATTAAAATAATTACAGCTACTATTCCAACTCTTAAATTTTTATTTGCAATCTTATCAAAATTTAATATTTTCTTTGAGATTTCTGAGATAAAAAAAGAGGCCATTATTGTTATTGATGGAACTAATGTAAAAAGGAATCTTACAGAGGTTCTTGCGGCTACAATCATTATTAAAAATAAAATTAACATTAATATGTAGTCTTCTCTTAGGTTGTTTAATTCTTTAAAGTTTTCTTTGTCTTTTTTGTAGAGAGTTAGATAGAAATACAATGAAGCTAGGATAAATAAAATAATGCCGCCGTAATAGAATAAATAGGAGATGTTATTCTGGCCGTTTAGCATTGAGCTTTCTGAATAACTTGATAATGTGAACGAAAGAATGAAAATTATGAAGATAATCGTGAATTTGTATTTTAATGGTTTTATGTGCTTAAAAATATTATAGAATAAGAGAATTGAACCCAACATGAATAGTATTATATAATTTGTGGTATAGCTGCCTTTCCAGTCTGTGAAATATGGCTGTTTGTTTTCTGCTACGGTTACAGCCCATCTATTTGTCATTTTTGTTGATAGTTTTGAGCTAAATCCTAAGGCTTCTCCTTTGAATTTTTCAGGACCTAGAGTTACTGTCATGAATAATGAACCTAATATTAAGCAAATGATTAAAACTGCGAAACTTAATGGAATTTTTTTAGATAGTAATTCTGAGTATTTTTTATTCTTGTGGATTAGAACTAAAACTAAGGAGTATATTAAAACTGCAAGGGGTGTTGCGTAGAGGTAAGATGTAAACAATGTTTTTATTCCGCCGTATTTTGTTGTTAACAATCCTATGAAAATAAAAACAAATAAAAACCAAGTAGCGTAAGAGATTAAATCTTTTTTATTGTATTCTTTTATTAAGAGAGTTACTAGATATGTGAAGGGTATTGCTGTGATGATGAAAACAACACCCCCCCATGAAAGGCTTAATAATCCTGTTGTGAATCCTGAAAGTAAGCCAAATATAATTGTGTTTTTAAAACATTCTGATTTTATTGATTTAACGTAAAAGTATAATGCCATGAATATTAATAACATACCTAACGGTTCCTTGTCTGAAAAACCGGCAACTGTTCTTGTTAAATATGCAGGCATTACTGAAAGAAAGGCAGTTGATAGTATTGCTGTTAAGTTATTAAAAATTAATCTTACTAATAAGAAGAAAAATATTGAACCTAAGATGAAAGCTATTACTGGATATAAAACTGAGTGAGTGAAGCCAACTGTAACACTCGGATTAAGAAAATTTGCTATTTTGTATAAATAAGCTGAGAAATATGAAACTCCTGTATCAATATATTTTATATCTAGTCCTACGGGGTAACTTCTTTTGTAGTCTATATCCGGCAATTCACCATCTTTTACTATCATTTCTGCGTATCTGTTGAATAATAAAGCATCTAAATCTGCTGGAATGTAATCGTTTGTTGTCTGGTCTTTTAATAAGTTTAAGTTTTGTATTCTTATATTTGAACCAATATAAAGAATTATAAGCAATAAGATAAGAAATATCCATGTTTTCCTTGTTTTAATTAAAGTTAATAAGGCTTCTTTTCTTTTAGTCAGAAGCTCTTCTTTTTTTATTTCTGAATCCATCAAAAGTAGCTTATGAAAAGGGTTTATAAGAGTTGTTGTGATACTTTAATAGAAGTTTTAGAGTTAATTTAATTATTCCCTGCAAAAGAAAACTAAAAGCTTTAGCTTGTAGATGAATTTTGCTTTA
>CAYIHC010000021.1:0-10890 GCA_964363105.1 Candidatus Woesearchaeota archaeon
TCCGAAAGACAATCCTTTAGGGCGGGGAGGACGTCACACTTAAAAAATATTTAGCATATTGAAATGAAATTTGATAAAAACCTTGCTGCAGTTCATTCTTATTTATGCGGGGATGGTTATGTAACTAGAAATTCAGCTAACCAGAAACATAAATATTATCACATAGGTTTTAGAAATACTAACTCTGTTTTGTTGCGTGATTTTCAAAATAAGTTTAGAAAGTATTTTGGTATCCTTCCTAGGCTTGTAAAAAAAGAAAGGTGTATAATACAAAATAAGTTAATATATACTCGCCTCGTTAATGATTTTAAATCTTTTTACTCCAAAGATTGGGTCTTACCTTCGTTACCAAAGCGACTTTTAAAATTTTGGATTAGGGCTTTTTTTGATTGTGAAGCTTGGGTCGAATTACAGAAAGGTAAAAATAGGGCAATTAGAGCGGATTCGATTAATCAAGCGGGTTTGACGGATGTGTCTTTAGCATTAAAGTCTTTAGGTATAATCTCAACAATCAGAGGGGGAAAGGGAATGTATAGATTGTCAATTTGTGGGAGAGATGATTTAATAAAATTTAGAAATAAAATTGGGTTTCTACATCCTAGGAAGAAGATTAAATTAATTGAAGTTTTAGACTCTTACAAAGAATATACCTGGAATATCCCTAATCACAAGAAATTGATATTGAGATTTTTGTCTAATCGTGGTAGGCTGCGGAAGGATAGATGTGAAATTCGTTTATTTTCTATAAAAAGAAAAAACTTAGAAAGGCTTAAATACAAACTAAATTCCTTTAATATTAACTCAAAGGTTTTTGGGCCTTGGCATAGTAAGCATTCAAAATACTATGTTTTAATAATAAAGACTAACGGAGGTTTAATGTGATAAAAGAAATAAAAAAGATATCAGACACAATATGGGAAATCCCTAAAACGTATAAGAAAGGGATGAGAGTGCCTGCAAGAATCATAGCATCTGAAAAATTGGTTAATGAAATGGATGAGGGTGTTTATGATCAAGTAACAAATGTTGCAACATTACCGGGAATCCAGAAATATGCTTTATGCATGCCTGACGGTCATATCTTTTATGCTTCGGTTTAAGAGAGATTTGTGGGGTTATGGTTTCCCAATCGGGGGAGTTGCTGCTTTTGACTTAGACGAAGGTGTAATTAGTCCCGGGGGCATTGGATTCGATAATGTGAAATAAAAGGTTTCACAACGAAAGATCAATTGCGGAATGTCCTTGGCTTTAACTAATCTGACCTATAAAGACGTAAAACCATTGTTAAAAAAGTTAGTGGACAGGTTATTTGAAAGAGTTCCTGCGGGTGTTGGAAGTCAGGGTTTTGTTAAGTTGGATAGGGAGAAATTTAAAAAATTAGTTGAAGGGGGAGCTAAATGGGCTGTTGATAACGGTTATGGCAATGAAGAAGATTTAGAAAGAATGGAAGAAGATGGTTGTATAAAAGAAGCTGATTCAAAAAAGATTTCTGATAGGGCGATTACAAGAGGCATGGATCAAATAGGGACTTTGGGTTCTGGAAATCATTATTTGGAAATTCAAAGAGTATTAAATGAAAACATAATTGATAAAAGAATTGCTAAGAAGTGGGGCTTATTTGAAGATCAGATTGTTGTTATGTGGCATTGCGGGTCTAGAGGATTTGGGCATCAGGTTGCAACAGATTATATGCAGAAATTTTTGAGTGTGATGGATAGTAAATATCAAATAAAGGTTTTAGACAGAGAGCTAGCCTGTGCACCATTTAATTCTCCAGAAGGACAGGATTATTTTTCAGCTATGAAATGCGGGATTAATATGTCTTTCGCTAACAGACAGGTTATATTACATAGAATTAGAGAAGTATTTTCAGAGATATTTAAAAAATCAAATGATGAGTTAGGAATTAAAAAAGTTTATGATGTTGCACACAACACTGCAAAAGTTGAAGAGTATTTAGTTGATGGTAAAATGAAAAAATTATTAGTCCATAGAAAAGGTGCGACAAGAGCTTTAGGTCCCGGTAATCCATTAATCCCCAAGATTTATCGTGAAGAAGGTCAACCTGTTATAATTGGGGGTTCTATGCAAACTGGTTCTTACTTATTATCGGGAACTAAAGGTGCTGAAGAAGAAACTTTTGGTTCTACGTGCCATGGATCCGGAAGAACAATGTCAAGAAATGAAGCTAAAAGAAAATGGAGAGGCGAACAACTACAAAAAGATATGGAAACAAGTGGAATTTATGTTAAAACAGTTTCCTTTTCAGGATTGGCTGAAGAGGCTGGAGGGGCGTATAAAGATGTTGATGAAGTTATAATGGCTGCTGAAAAAGCTGGAATTTCTAAACGGATATGTAAGTTAATTCCTATTGGAAATGTTAAAGGATAGTTTATACTTTTCTGTTCAGTTTGTTAATAATTGTGGGCAACTAAATCTATTAAAATAAATAAGTTTTTAAACATATTTTATTTTGAATTTGTATGAAAACATTGATATCAATAATTACCGGATTTTTAGGAGCTGGAAAGACAACATTACTTAAAAGGATTATAGATAATTTAGACAGGAAATTTGCTATTTTAATGAATGAGTTTGGTGATGTTAGTATTGATACAGATATTATAAAAGGTAAAAATGTAAATATAGCTGAGTTATTGGGCGGGTGTGTTTGTTGCTCTTTAACTGGGGAATTTGAAGAGGCTATTAAAGAGATTATAAAAAAATATAAGCCTGAAATTATAATTGTTGAAACAACTGGTGTTGCAGAGCCTGATGCTTTAGTATTTGAGGTTTCTGAAAATTTAAAAGATGTAAAGTTAGATTCAATAATAACTGTTGTTGATGCAGACTCTTTAGTAAGATTCCCTAGCCTAGGGAGAACTAGTATAATACAGATAGAAATTGCAGATGTTTTAATATTAAATAAAGTTGATTTAGTTAAGGAAAAACAATTAAAAACAGTTATTGATAAGATAAGAAGTTATAATAAAAAAGCACCTATTTTAGAAACGAAAAACTGTAATGTGGATATAGATCTGTTGTTTGGTTTGGAAATTGAGCACCATATTAAGAAAAAACACCATGAACATGATAATAAATTTGAATTTTTTAGCCACGAATTAAAAAATAAAATTAAAAAAGATAAATTCCTTGGATTTGTTAGTAATTTACCAAAAGAAATTTATAGATTAAAAGGATTTGTTAATTTTGAAGATGGTTGTTATTTAATAAATTATGTAAGCGGGAGATATGACTTAGAGAAGAAAAATGGAGTTAATAAACTAGTTTTCATAGGCGAAGGATTAAGTAAAATAAAAGAAGGAATAGTTAAGGGATTGGAGAAGCTTTAACCTTTGGCAAAGTTAGTAATATTTAAAAATGTAGGGAGTAAATAAAAGATATGGTGCATTTAGACATAGAATTCAATGAACATTTTCAAAAAGCACTTAACCTAATGGAAAATACAGGAGATAATATCTTTATTACAGGAAAAGCTGGCACTGGGAAATCCACATTACTCAATTATTTTAGGAATACTACTAAGAAAAAAGTTGTAGTGCTTGCGCCAACAGGAGTAGCAGCACTTAATGTTAATGGACAGACCATTCATTCTTTTTTTCGTTTTAAGCCAGATATTACTGTCGATTCCGTGCAAAAATTTCGTGGAGCGTTATCTGACTTATGTAAGGCTGTGGACACAATTATAATTGATGAAATATCGATGGTAAGGGCGGATTTATTAGATTGTGTGGATAGATGCATGCGATTAAACGGAAAAAAATCAAATAAACCTTTCGGGGGCACACAGATGATATTTTTTGGTGACCTTTATCAATTAGCTCCGGTAGTAACAACTAATGAAAGGGAGATACTTAAAGGAAATTATAAAACCCCTTATTTTTTTGATTCAGCTTCCTTCCAACAATTGAACGTGGCTTTACTTGAGCTTGAGAAGATTTATAGGCAGAAAGATCAGCGATTCATTGAAATATTAAACGCAATAAGAAATAATACTGTAACTGAGAAAGAACTCGATGAAATTAATGTTCGAGTAGATCAGACATTTGAACCAAAAAATGATGATTTTTACATTATTCTGACCCCAACAAATGCCAAAGCATTAAGTGTTAATGAAAGAAATCTTGGAAAACTGAAGACCCGTCTGATTACATTTAATGGGACTATCAGGGGACAGTTTGATATGAAACAGCTCCCAACCGAGGTTAATCTTAAGGTAAAAGTTGGCTCGCAGGTCATGTTGGTTAACAACGATTCTGGTGGAAGATGGGTAAATGGCAGCGTTGGTGTTATTACAGGAATTGAGGAAAATAAAAACAGTAAAGATAAGTATTTGATTTCTGTAAAATTGGCAGATGGACACGTGGTGAATGTTGGGAAAAATAATTGGGAAATGTTTAGATTTGCCTATAATGCGGATACTAAAAGCCTTGAATCAGAAACTATTGGAACATTCACGCAATATCCGTTAAAACTTGCGTGGGCTATAACTATTCATAAGAGCCAAGGTAAAACATTTGATAGGGTTGTGGTTGATATGGATAAGGGGACTTTTGCGCATGGGCAGGCATATGTTGCACTAAGCAGATGCACGAGCCTTAATGGGCTAATACTTAAAACTCCTGTAAAGAAAAAACATATTCTTATGGACTGGAGGGTTGTAAAGTTTTTAACTAACTTTCAATATGGCCTTTCTAATAAAAAACAGTCTGTAGAAGAAAAAATTGAATTAATAAAAAAGGCAATAGAAAGAGGGATAAAGCTTGAAATTACTTATTTAAAGTCCAATGATCAGAAATCAAAACGGATTGTAGTTCCTAAGAATATAGGGACACAGGAATATATGGGAAAAGAGTTTATTGGCTTAAATGCTTATTGTTGTTTACGCAGTGAGGATCGTGTTTTTCGTGTTGATAGAATTTTAGATATAGTTGAGGTAAATCCGTAAATCCTATAAAAGAAATACTTATAAAATTAATTATTCCTTTAACTTTATGGCAAAATATAAATTTATTGATCATACTGCAGATGTGATGTTTGAAGCTTATGGGGGTAACTTAAATAAATTATTTGAAAATTCTGGATTGGCTTTACAGGAATTACAGGTTGAATTGAAGAATGTTAAACCTAAAATAATAAGAGAAATTCACTTGGAGAATAAATCCGTTGAAATGCTATTATTTGATTTTTTACAGGAGTTAATCTTCTTAAAGGATACTGAACAGTTAATATTTTCTAGGATTAAAGTTAATGTTAAAGATAATAAATTAAAGGCTGTTTGTTATGGTGAGAAAATTGATATTAAAAAACATGAATGCAAGGTTGATGCTAAGGCAATTACTTTACATAAATATGAGGTTAAAAAAGAAAAGGATAAATGGATTGCAAGGGTTATAGTTGATATTTAACTTTTTTGATATTGCTTCACTATTAGTGGAATTATAGCATCACCTTTCTCATTAATCTTTATTGTTTCAAACGTTCCTTTAAATTCATTAATCTCTTTTATAGCTTTTGCAATCTTTATAGGGTCTTCGCTATTTGCTCTTTTTATTCCTTCTACAATTAACTCTATTGTTCCATAAGGAATAGGATGAAATGGTTTTGCTTCTTTGTTGTATGTCTTTTTGTATCTTTCCTTGAAAATATCCCAGGAGTCTAGATAAGTGAATGGATAATCAGAGTAATACATTCCCTCAATAGTAATTCCTACTTGAAATAAATCACCTAAAATTGCACCAACGTTTAATATTATATTTCCTTTAAATCTGCTTTCTTTTACTTGTTTTACAGCTATGTTAAATGCTGGTCCTAAAGCGCCGATTATTACAGTATCAACATTATTTGTAACTTTTAAAATTTCTGTTTTAAAATCACTACCTTTTAGATCAATTGCTTCAGCTATTGTATTGATGTCTGTTTCTTTTAAATTTGTTATTAGATTTTCTTTGAGGATGACGCCGTATTCGTCATTTGCGTATAAAATACCAACTTTTTTTGCGTTTAGATCTATAGCTTGGTTTGCTAGTAAAACACCTTCTTCATCTGCTACATTTGAATGTCTGAAGATTAATTCACTGTCGCCTGTTATTTTTGGGTGAGCAACATCTGCGAATAAGAGAACTTTGTTTTCAATAGCAATTGGTTTAATTGCTAAGCCATGTGAGCTTAAAGTAGTAATAAATAATCTTATATGATTCACTTCAATTAATTTTTTCATTGCCGTAACTGCGTTTTTTGGATCAGAAGCGGTATCTTCAACTACCAGTTCAATTTTTTTATTTAATATGTTTTTGCTGTTTATGTCATCAGCTGCTAATTGAGTTCCCTCTAAGAAGATTTGGCCTATCCCTGAGCCCGCACCTGTTAAAGGCAAGATTAACCCGATTTTGATTGTTTCTTGAGATTGAGAGCATGCTGTGAATAATAAGAGTAGAATTAATGTTAAAATTGTGAATATTCTTGTTTTTATCATTTTTATCACTTGACTGGAACTATAGGTTCTAGTATATATATTTATGGTGTAAAAATTATTACAACAAAAAGAAATATTTAAATAGTGCAATCCTTGTTATTGGTTATGGACCTATTGGCAAGTCTGGAAAGGGTAGGTTTGAGTAGGCAGGAAGCGGGTGTTTACTTGAGTGCTTTGAAATTGGGGCTGGCGAAGGCAAGCGAAATAGCCCTAAAATCAGGGGTTAAAAGAGAGGCTTGCTACTATTTGTTAAAACTGTTACAAGAAAAAGGGTTTGTAAGCGAGGTTATAAAATCAGGGGTTAAGCATTATGTAGCAGTAAATCCAAGAAGAATTATTGATATTTTTGAAGAAGAAAAACAACATAAAGTTGAGACTATTAAAGAAGTATTGCCTGAGCTTGAATCGTTACAAGAAACTGTTTTTATAAGACCAAAAATAGAAGTTTATGAAGGTATTGAAGGGTTTAAAACAGCGATTTCAAAGGTCTTGGAAGTTAGCAATCAAACGGTTTACGCTTATGTTCCTGAAAAACCAGTTCATATACTGCCTACGTTTCATCCACAGTTTCGTAGGAAAAGAAGAGAGAATAAGGTATTTCTAAAAGTTATAGGTGAAAAGTCTGATTTTATGGAAGAATTAAGAAGATCTGGAAAACAGGAACTTAGAGAGGTTAGGTATAATAATAAACTAATGAAGGGGAAAGATACGCTGCTTTATATTCTACCTGATTCTATACTTCTTTTGCGAATTAATGAGAAAGAGCAGTTAGGAATTTATGTGGAAGATGAAGCAATAGCTAAATTTCAAAAAGAAATCTTTGAGATTATGTGGGGATTATCAAAATAGAAATATTTATAAATGCTTAATTCTTAATTAAGAATGCAATGATAGTCCAGATAAGCAAAGGCAGACAGCTAACGATTCCAGCTGAGATAAGGGGGGATCTGGGTTTAGATACAGGTTCAAAGGTTGAACTAATAAAAGAAAAAGGCAGATTAATATTAAAACCAATTGAAGGAGATATTGATAAGCTTTTTGAAGAAGCCAAGAAAATTAGACCTAAACATAATCTTAGCGTGGAAGAGATGGAGGAATTGAATGAAGGTGAATTTAGATGATTTTTATTGACAGTAATATTTTAGCTTACGCTTTTTACGAGAATGAAAATATGAAGAGATGCCAGGAGTTGATAAGAATTGGTGGTGTGACCGATACAATTAATCTGATAGAGGCGTATAATATTATTGAGTCTGAAGTTAATGAAGAACATGCAACTAAATCAGTAACTTCTCTTTTGAAATCCAATTTAGCGATTATTGAAGTAAATGTGAATTATGTTTTTGAAGCCTTGAAAAGAAGGTCAAAATACAGGAAACTTAAGTTTTTGGATTTGGTTCATTACGTTACTGCCATTTTACATGGGTGTGAAGGAATAGCTAGTTTTGATAAGGATTTTGATAATCTAGAATTAAAAAGGATAAATTAAAAGTATTTAAATACTTGAAGCGTTATTTAAAATGATGTTTATTAAAATTATAGAGGTGATAATCAAATGGTTAAGAAAAAAGCAAAGAAGAAAATTATAAAGAAGTCAAAGAAAGTATGTAAGTATTGTTAATACTTTCTTTTTATTTTTTTAATATGTAGAGTAGAGATCTCCCTTGCCATTTTAATTTTTTCTTTTAAATTATTTGCTTCGCTATCTGTCAAGATTCCTGCGAATTCAGTTAGTTTAACTTTAGAGTTTAGTCTTTCCATAGCCATAACGATATACCCGCCATTTATATTTAGATGTTTCTCTTTTATGGTTTAGAGGCTTTCCATAAAACTTTGAAATATTCTCTAAAAGAGTCTGCTATTTCCTTGCAAGTCAAAACAAAGACGGCGTTCTTTTTCCAGACAAATATCGCTACGTTATCTCCATGGATATTAACTCCGGCAGGAGTATAATGATTGATAAATCTAAGCTCTGCATATTTGCTTTTTTTATAATCTAACACTTCATCAGTATTGCGCAAGTCTTCATTGTAAATAAGCTTATAAATTTCTATTTTTATACAATGTTATGTCCTTGATTTTATTAGAGGGAATGCCCGGAGCTGGAAAATCTACTGTTTTAAACACTTTGAAGAGATATCATGATATAACCTTAATGCATGAATTTCAGTTTAAAAGAGAAGTTATAACAAAAGAGTATGGTATTTTTAAGGATAATAATGTTATTGAATGTGATAATTTAAAATTAAAAGAACTTGAGGATAAATTAGAGGATTTTCTTTTAAAATCAAGATTTCAAGATAGTTTAAAGGAATTCGAGGATTTGAAAATTGAAATAGCTAAGGAAAGAATAAAAGAGATGGAGAAATTTAACGGTATTGTTGTAAGAGA
Organism: Candidatus Woesearchaeota archaeon; assembly: GCA_964363105.1. GTDB lineage: Archaea > Nanobdellota > Nanobdellia > SCGC-AAA011-G17 > JACQNH01 > JACQNH01. Next base: position 8,888 of record CAYIHC010000021.1, read on the forward strand.
ATCATTTTTTGGCGGTTTAATTGATAAATGTTCTGAAAAATTTTTGAAAGAACTGACTAAACTTTTAACTTATGTTACTACTGTGTTTTTCATTACTGCTGATGATAAAACTCTGGAGGAAAGGCAGAAAAAAAGGGTTTTGGAAAGAAACGGGAAATATGACGACAAGACAAACAAGAAGAGAAATGAACTGTTTTTAAAGCAGTTTTATGAAGTAACTGAAAGGAAAGTTAAACTAGTTTATTTAAATGCTAAAAATTCTCCTGAAGAGATTGCTAATGAGATAATAAAAAGTCTTTGATAAATCAACTGGTTTTGTTGTTCTTGACAGTTGCTATTCTTTTAAGACTGTAGAAAGCTTTAAATAGTAGTTACCTAATGGGTAACTATGATAATGGAAATACCGCAGTTTTGTTTAAGGGCGTATGCTTTGTTCTTTTTGAAACATAATGTGAAAGAGACATTTAAACAGTCAGAATTAGATTGGATTGTGGGGCAAAGTATGAAAAAGAAGATATTTTCTATTTTATTAAAGTCAGGATGGATAAAGAAGGAGAATAAAGAATTGTATAAATGTAGACCTCCAAATGAAATAATTACTGGTTTGTTTGAGTTCAAATTACCTTCGGTAATGAAAATGTCAGCAAAGCCCTATGCTTTTACTGGTTCTTCAGCAATAGAGATCTGGTCTGATTATGTGTATATACAGAGAGGCATAGAAAAATCACCTTACTATGTAAAAGTTTTAAAAAAAGATTTGAGATATTGGAAGAATTTTTTGAATAAAAACCAGATTCCAAATTATTTAAATAAAGGAACAACCATAGGGGAGTATGTTATTTTAATTCCTGTTAAAAAATTAGTTTCCAAAGAATTTGATGGTGTAAAAGTTGAGCCATTGAAAAGCGTTATTAAGATGGCAAAAGATAATGAATTATGGCAATATGCTTATAATTACATGAGGAGAAAATATGAATCCACTACAATTAAGGGAAAAAGAAATATTTGAAACCTTGAAGAGTATTAGTAACTTCGAGTTTGTTGTTATTGGGGGTTATGCGGTAAATGCTCATACTTTACCAAGATTTTCAGTTGATTGTGATATAGTGGTAATGGAAAGCGTCGAATTGGATAAAATAGAGAGGGAATTAATCAAGATAGGATACAAAAAAGAAGAAGGCGATAAAGTTAACACACCTTACCATGGTGAATTTGTGAGATATGAGAAAGAGTTTAAAGATAATTTTAAGGTTAGTGTCGATATTTTGTTTAGAGAGATTCTTGATAGGCAATCAGGTGCATCTTTTAGTGCAAAATGGGTCTTTGAAAATTCAGAGAAAATACTGTTAAAAGGGAAAACAATAACGGAAGAATTAAAGTTGAGAATAATAAGACTTGATGCTTTGATAGTTACTAAATTTTTAAGTTGTAGAAGTAATGATATAAGAGATATATTTATGTTAATCTTACAAGCTAATGATTTGGATTGGATAAAGGAAGAGATCAATAAAAAGACAAACTTTGAAAAACAATTAATGAAAGTTATTGATAAAATTAGTTCCTCTTCATTTAAAGATAATTTGCAGGGTGTATTTGGGTATGTCGATGAAAGGTTATTTGAAAAGCATAAAAAAGTTTTGATTGATATGAAAAATTAATCTATTAGAAATAGTATTCAACCAGAGCATTCAATGATTTAACAGCTTCATGAGGGAATTCATAAACAACAATATTGTTCTTTTCTAAAACAGATTTAAATTTATTTATTATTTCTCCGCCTGTTGAAACAACTATAATTGGTTTTTTTGATTTGTGGATTATTTTAGATATTAATTTTGTAATGTCAAAGGTTAACAAAGGTGTCTGGTATAAAACGATTAAAATAATCATGTCAACATTATTATCTTTTAAACACGCATTTAAGGCAATTTCATATCTTTTATTGTCTGCATCACCAACTAAGTCAATTGGGTTTGATACTGTAACTGTCCTTGGAAAATGTT
>CAYIHC010000022.1:0-4517 GCA_964363105.1 Candidatus Woesearchaeota archaeon
CAGTTTCAGCCCTTTTTATTCTTTCAGAAAGAATCTGCCATGCTTGTGCAATTGAAGAGATATGTGATATTCTGAATAATTTTGAAGCGCAATCAAAACCTTTGAAATCAGGAGTTACATCCTCTCCTTTTTTATAGTGTATAACCACCCCTCTTTCTGTAATACTATGCCCACATGCCTTGCATGGAATTCCTTCACCAGAGCTTAATTCTAATAGTCTTTCTCTCCGGATAATTCCTCCGACATAAACACTTGATAATGCTTCTTCTAAATCATAAGTGCCAGTGCCTCTAAATAAATGCTCTAATTGTCTTAAAGCAATGGTATCAGAACCTTGTTTTTTCCAGTGAACTTCTGCTGCTCTCAATCTATTAATTGTTTTTTTAGGAATTTTAGTTAAGTTCACTAATCTATCCATATTTCCATTATAAAAATTTAATAGGGTTAACAAAACAGGGTCTTCATCTTCAGTCCCTTTTACACCCTCATGCATTCTTTTTCCTGCGTTTTCTAATTCTTCTTCTGATAGAGAAGTAACTTCTTTTAATTCTTGTATAGATCCCCTATAAATATTCATAAAAGTAATTACAACATTGGGTCTATAGGCCATTTTAGTTGCTCTATAAACTGCATTAAACAAACTATTTGCATTAACCTTTCCTTCATGTTTAGACCCCATAATAGCTTCTAAGTCTGACGATAACATCAATATACTAAAGAAACAACAATTTATAAACCTTTTAGAATTATTTAAAATATGGACAAGACAGATATAACTTCAATTATTTTGGGTATTGTTTTCTTTCTTGGTTTAATTGTATATGCTATAACATCCTCAAAACAGAAAATGTTCATCCATATTATTTTACTCTTTCTTGGACTTTTTATTTCTGTTTTAATGACTAACAAAGTAACTAAATCATCTAACCCTTTAAAATTAAAAATATACTTTTCTTTAATTACTTCGTTGTTAATATTTGGTTCAATAGTATTTTTTTGGTATTTAGGGAATATTATAAGTATAGACGAGATGGGCTTAACAACATTCTTGCTTATTCTTCCTTCAATAATACTTTTTGCAGTTATTAGTTTGGTAGTTGGATTGATATTGTCTATAAGTAGAAAAAGAAGAAAAGATTTTGATTATAATCTAAAGCCGTTTCTATGGATATTCAGCATAATTTTCTTAATTCTTTTAATATTATTTTTCTATAACTGGATAGTTGTAAATCTTGCAATTTTAACAAACACTAAAAGTATTTGTTCTCTGACTATTTCCTCAGATATAAAGTCCAATCTGTTTAATAAAGGGATTAAAAGATATTGTTTATTAAGAAGCTCTACAGGAGAATCAAAGGTAGGTGATATTACTTGTGGAGAACTTGAAAACATTAAAGATAGAAATAGCTGTTATAGATGGACTGCTCAAAATAGGAGAGACATAAAGATTTGTATAGACAATGTGGCTTCTGAAACCGAGATATTAAGATACAATGAATATTGCACATCTCCAATTAGATTTCTTGAGGAAGACATTTATACCATCTTAAAAAACCCACAACATCCAGATATTATGTATGCTCTTAAATCCGTGCATCATTCTTTAGGAATTTGTTATGAAGAAGGGAAAAGATATATCCCATTACTTAAAGAAATAATCAAACAAGGTTCTTTAGGTTCTAAAAAAGAGGCTTCGGATATATTCATTGAAGGAGCCTCTTGCTTAGCTGGAAACAGTTTAGATGGAGAAAAAGAATTTTTAAGAAACGAAATACTTCCCCTTATAAAAGATCAACCAGAATTGCAAAGTTACATCGATAGAATCAATCAAAAATTAAGTGCAGTAAAGTTAAAAGGAACTACTTCTAATATAAAAACACCAACTATTAAATAAATTATTTTTGTCATCTTTTTTTAAGATAAATTCGCCGAGACTGGGACTTTCAAATCATGAGGTATCGGAACCTCGGTTCTGATGTTTGAACCCAGAAGTCCTTGCGGACACAAGCTTTCCAGGCCTGCGCTTGTTTTAAACAATTTGCGCTCTACCAGGTTAAGCGATCTCGGCTTACAACAAAACTACAAAATTGATTTTATAAAACTTTAGGCTCTATCCTATCGCTAAATTTCACTTAAATTTAATCAAAAATCATTGTAAAATTTACAACTTTTCCGTAAAGATTACAACTTTCTTGTTAGTTATTACAAAAATATTGTAAAAACTACGAGGCTACTAAACAGTGCAAAACAAAGTTTAAATATTTGAAGCAATAATAAAAGTGAATCAAAGAAGGTTAAAATGCAACAAAAAAAATCATTAATTGTTTTTCAAGACAAGAAAATAAGAAGAATCTGGCACAGCAATGAATGGTGGTTTTCTATAGTAGATATTATAGAAGCATTGACAGAAAGTGGAAGGTCAAGAAAATACTGGTCAGATCTTAAAAAAAGACTTGTTGAAGAAGGTTTTGAGTTGTCCGCAAAAATCGGACAACTGAAATTAGCCTCTGCAGATGGCAAGTATTATGCTACAGATTGTGCCAATACAAAAAATATGTTCAGAATTATCCAATCAATTCCTTCCCAAAAAGCAGAGCCTTTCAAACAATGGTTGGCTCAAGTAGGCTATGAAAGAATACAGGAAATAGAAAACCCAGAAATAGCTCAAGATAGAGTTAAAAGATATTACGAATTAAAAGGTTACCCTAAAGACTGGATTGATAAGAGATTAAGAGGAATTGCAATAAGGCAGGATTTGACAGATGAATGGAAAACAAGAGGAATTCAAGAGCAAGAAGATTTTGCTATTTTAACAAATGAGATTTCAAAAGCAACTTTTGACAAAACAGTTGAAGAATACAAAGAATTTAAAGGATTAAATAAAAAGAATCATAATTTAAGAGACCATATGACTGACTGGGAATTAATCCTTACAATGATAGGAGAAAAAGCAACAACAGATATAACTGTTTCAAAAGATTCAAAAGGATTTGAAGAATGTAAAGAATCAGCAGTTGAAGGCGGAACTATTGCAAAAAACACAAGAAAGGAATTAGAACAAAAAACAGGCAAGTCTATAGTTTCAAAAGACAATTATCTTAATTTAGCAAAAAAGAGAAAACAAATAGAAAACAAACTGTAGAAATCTTTATATTAATCCATTCTTAAAGAAATTTATGGAAAAAAGAGTAAGATCAAATTTATTAGAAGTTTTAAAAGAAGTTAAACAATCAATTAAAGTGATAGATATAATTAACTTAAGGGAATTAAGCAACCACACATTGCACGATGCAAGTATTTTACAGGAAGAAAATTCCATACAAGCTGCAGTTATTGTTTACTCTCTAAGCAAGATATTTGAAAGAGAAAACTATCAGAATTACAAAAGCTGGAAGCATTTTTATAAGAATTTAATGTTATACCTAGAAAATGCAATAAAAAGTCTAGAAAGAAATGACGAAATCAACTACAAAAGATATACAAAAAGTTTAATCTATTTTATTGATAAATTAGAATACAAATTAAGGCATTATATTGTTGAAGTAATGGAAAAAGCAAAGATACACAAAGCCTCAAGAATACACGAACACGGAATTTCAGTAGGAAGAACTTCAGAATTATTAGGTGTTTCACAATATGAATTAATGGAATATTTGGGAAAAACAGGAATATCAGATATTAATCTTAGTATTTCAATGGATATCAAAAAAAGAATAGAATTCACAAGGAGTTTATTCAAATGAAAACCTTGGTTTTTGATACAGGACCAGTTATTAGTTTGGTAACTGATAATTTACTCTGGATTTTAGAAGAATTAAAAAAAAGATTTCAGGTTGATTTCATAATAAGTCATTCTGTAAAGGAAGAACTTGTAAACAACGCCTTAGCAACAAAAAAATTCGCCTTTGAAGGTATGCTGATAAACACCTATATCAACAAAAAAGTTTTGAATTTGTCCAGTTTAAGTGTCAACATAAACAATTTGGAAAACTGCGCAAATAACATCTTTTTTGCACAAAACAAACCACTACAATTATTGCAAAAAGGAGAGTTAGCCTCATTGTTATTATATAAAAAGATTAATGCAGACGCCCTAGTTGTAGACGAAAGAACAACAAGATTACTAATAGAAGACGATGGAAAATTAAAAAAACTATTGGAGAATAAACTTCATTGTAAAATAAAGGTAAATAATGAAAATTTAAAATTATTTAAAGATTTAACAAAGGATATAAAAATAATAAGGTCTTCTGAATTACTATTTATTGCCTATGAAAATGGTTTGTTTGATAAATTTAGAGCAGAATTTACCAAAAAAGAATTATTAAGTAGTGTATTATGGGGCACTAAATTAAGAGGATGTTCAATTTCAGAAGAGGAAATAAATAAAATTGTTGAGAATTTTAATTAAACCTTCTCCTTTGTTCATCTAATTTAAAGTCCATTAATTTATTATTTAATACTAAAACCTCTCTTGTTATAACCTGATTATGAGATTTAAGCATTTTAACTTCATC